>JBDHYM010000039.1:0-18749 GCA_039811405.1 Flavihumibacter sp.
ATTGCATTCATCGGCAGCTAACTTACACGATTCAGGCCAATATAGTGTAAGCAACCGTTTGTTTTTAGGGCGATTTTTTACATTTTACCTATTCAGGTGGTACGCCTTTTTCTTTGCGCCAGGAGCCGGTCGAGCAGGAAAAGGGCGAGGAAGGCATTCATAATGAAAAAGCCGGTTACCAGATGCGGACTGGACAGCCATTTGAACGAAGGGACGGCGGGCGACCATTCGTCTATTTTCCAGCCGGGCGCTGTCCATTGAACCGACGACCAGTCGGCGGCTGCCATCACATACCCGGTCAGCGCCAGCAGCAGGCCCAGCACAAAGCCGGCAATGCCATAAATAACTTTTTTATTGATATAGGTCGCCGCTGCCGGCGCCATACGGTGCCGGCCGATCTCTTCCATAACATTTTTGGTGAACCGGAGGGAGGGGGCGGATAGCAGGATCGATTCCGGCAACTCGCGGTGGATAGCCAGCAACTGCTCGTAATCCGTCTTCCATGCCGGGTCGTTCAGGAGATGGGCTTCTACCAGCTCCTTTTCAGCGGGCAGGCAATAGCCGTCGATATAGGCCCAGAGCAACCTGTCTTTCTCGGAAGCGTCTTGCATATCCATGGTTTAAAATTAATCAATTGTCAATAGTGTTCAAGGTCTTTGATTTCGGCCGCGAAATGTTTTTCCATTTTCTCCCTTAGCCGCTGCCGCGCCCGGTGCAGCCGCACTTTAACGGTATTGGTTTCCTGCCCCAGTATATACGCAATTTCTTCGAGGCTTTGTTCCCCTTTGTAAAACAGCGTGATCACCTGCGCATCGTCTTTGCTCAATAAGCCGATCGCATCGTTGACCATGCTTATTTTCGATTTTTTCTCTATTTGGTTGGCGATGGGTCCGCCGGCCAGTTGCAGGGCGGCCAGCGATACCTTTTCATTATCGAGCGACTGCAGGTCGGGTTTTCTTTTCCGTAAAAAGCTAAGGCAGGTGGTGCTGGCAATGGTATATAGCCAGGTGCTGAATTTACTGTCGCCCCTGAAATCTGCCAGGCTGCGATAGGCTTTCACGAATACGTCCTGCGCCAGTTCTTCCGCATCTTCCCGGTTTTCAACATAACGCAATACAATGCTGAAAACCAACTGCTGGTAACGGTTTACCAGTCCGGCATACGCCGGGCTGTTCCCCTGTTTTACCAACTGGATGATATCATTGTCTGATAGTGCCGGATGCATGGCTGTTAGGTTAGACGCCAGCTTTACCGGCAAGGTTACCGTTATTTTGGGGAAATAGCCTGCCTGGGGAAAAGAATCACCATAAGCGGTAACCTGGCAACCGGTGCCGGCGTCTGATACAATGGAACCCGCTGCCCCGCAACAGCGCCAACGGAAAAATAAGGTGTAACCTGCGGCAGTGATCGGGTGTCTGATACAACAACAAACAACTATCAAAAAACAATAAAACCTGCATTTATGGAAGAAATGATGGTCTTACTCGGCTTTCTTGGCTTTTTCGCGATGGTATTCGGCATCTGGTATCTCCGCAGTCGTGAAAACATGGCGTTGATCGACCGGGGCATGAACCCCCGCGATGTTAACAGCCGCCCCGCACCTTATAAAAGCCTTAAGGTAGGTTTGTTGCTGCTCGGCTCGGGCCTCGGGCTCGCAGTCGCCTATTTCATTACCCAATACGTATTACGCGATTACGAAAACCCTGCTCTCTGGTTTGCCTTTATTGGTATCGGCGGCGGATTGGGCCTGATCGCATCTTATAAAGTGGAGAAGAAGGAGCTGCTGGATAAAAACGGATGAATAGATGGTCTCATTTGATCTTTTCCACCGCCAGCGCCACCGCTTTATCGTCCATGTTTACCACGCTGTAATATCCTTCATTTCGCCAGCGGTAGCGAGCCAGCAATGCTTTTAGCCGCTGTTGCAGGAAGCGCCTGTCTTTTTCCGTGAGCCCGAAAGTGGGAATGCCGTCTTTCTTGGCGGCGCTGATAAACCCGGCCCAGTCGGCCTCTGTCCAGTTGAAATCGCGGGCAAAAGACTGCGCATCTTTGTAGGCCGATAGCTTATCCATATTGTCCACGTAATAATGGTAAGTGAAGTTGCTCATTATATTGGTGCGGTAAAAGGCGGTAACCGCGCCGAGGACGGCTGTATCGGCCGATATGAAATAGTCGGGTGTAATGCCGCCGCCGCCATATACTTTCTTGCCGCCGGGCGTGATGTATTCTTTTCCGTGCGGCGCTTTCAGGCTGCTGTCGGCATTCACCAGTTCGCCATGCTGGTAACGGTTCAGCAGGTCGTTGTCGTAGGCGTCGATACCCTGGTCGTATGGCTTCTGGATGCTGCGGCCCAGCGGAGTATAATACCGGGCAACAGTAAGGCGAAGCGCCGATCCGTCGCTCAAATCGTACTGTTCCTGCACCAGTCCTTTGCCGAAGCTTCGGCGGCCTACGATGCTGGCCCGGTCCCAGTCTTGCAGCGCACCTGCCAGCACCTCGCTGGCCGAAGCCGACGACTCATCCAGCAGCAATACCAGGTTCCCGCTCTCAAACAATCCCTTGCGCCGCGCGCGGAATTCCTGGCGCGGTACATGCGTTCCTTCGGTGTATACGATGAGCTTGTCGCCGCTCAGGAACTCATCCGCCATTTCAATGGCTTCGTTCAAAATACCGCCCCCGTTGCCCCGAAGGTCGAGTATCAGCGACTGCATGCCTTTTGCCTGCAGGCTTTCCAGGGCTTTCATGAATTCGGCGTAAGTAGTGCCGGCAAATTTGCCGAGCCGGATATAGCCGATATCGCCCGACACCAGGTACCCCGCATCGAGCGAGGGTAGGGGAATAGTGCCCCGCGTAATGGTGAACGGCTTTTTTTGGTTCTTGCGCAGCACTTCTACGGTTACCTGGCTGCCGCCCGGCCCCCGCAGCAACTGGCGAATGCCTTCGCTGCTGATCCTGCCCGCTACCAGGCTGTCGCCTACCCGCAGGAATTTGTCGCCTACCATCAGCCCCGCTTTTTCGCTCGGCCCGCCGTCGAGCACGCTTACCACGTTCACGGTATCGTTGAATATCTGGAACTCGATGCCGATGCCCTGGAAATTGCCCTGCAGGTCTTCATTGACCGCTTCCAGGCGGCGGGCGGGGATAAAGCTGCTATGCGGGTCGAGCCTCGACAGCATGCTCTGGATGGCGTCGTTGCCGAGGGTATCGGTGTTGACGGTGTCGACGTATTTCAGCATTACCAGGTCGTACACTTCCTGCAGGGGAGAGCGTTTCTGCCTGAATTCAAAAAGATTGCGGGCCGTATTGGTGTTATCACGCAGCTTATAGCCGAAAACCATGCCGATAACCATCACGATCGAAAACAACAAGGGGAGCCAAACCTGGAGTTTCTTTTTTTCGGGGGTCGATTTCATTGCAAGCGCAAATTAAGCCATATCCGTTATTTTCGTTTTACCGTTAAAATAGAAGTATGGCGATTTTGATAGCAGACAGTGGCGCCACCAAATGCGAATGGACGGTGGTGGAGCGGGAAAAAAGCAGGAAGACGGTGTTCACCGGTGGGATCAGTCCCTATTTTCTCAATGGGGCGCAGATCATTGAGCTGGTAACGCGCGACCTCCTGCCCGAGATCCGGAAATATGCCATTACCGACGTTTACTATTATGGTACCGGCTGCAAGAATGCCGATAACCGGAAAATGATCGCCAAATCGTTGTCGGTCGTTTTTCCGGGGGCCAAAGTAACGGTTGATACCGATCTGCTCGCCGCGGCCCGCTCGGTTTGCGGGCACGACAAGGGAGTTGCCTGTATTTTGGGCACCGGCTGCAATTCGGCCTATTACAACGGGTCAAAGCTGGTTAAAAACAGCCCGGGGCTGGGCTATGTGCTGGGCGACGAGGGTAGCGGCGCCTACCTGGGGAAAAAGGTATTACAATATTATCTATACAATACGTTCGATGAAGAGCTGCGGTACCGTTTCGAGGAAAAATTCCGGCTGTCGGAAACCGAGATCCTCGACCGGGTCTACAAGCAGCCGATGCCCAATCGCTTCCTGGCCAGCTTTACGATGTTCCTGGCCGAAAACCGCGGGCATTTTATGGTAGAGAACATTGTCGAAGACGGACTGAACGATTTCTTCTTTTATCACCTCAATAAATACAACGAGAGCTGGAAATACCCGGTTCATTTTGTCGGCAGTGTGGCATTTGGATTCAGAGATGTGATCGCCGAACTTTGCCGTAGTTATGAGTTCGATCTCGGTAAGATCGTACAGAATCCGATGAGCGGACTAATAACCTATCATGCTCACTAACCATATGGAAAAATTTGTAAAAATCACCGAGCAGGACAGCCACTACCGTCATCTCGAGAAGATGAGCGTAACCGAGCTCCTGCAGCATATTAACGACGAAGACAAACAGGTGCCGCTGGCGGTGGAAAGAGCCATTCCGCAGATAGAGCCGCTGGTACAGGCGGTGGCAGATAAGATGCTGGCGGGCGGCCGTCTTTTCTATATCGGCGCCGGCACCTCGGGCCGGCTGGGTATTTTAGATGCAAGTGAAATACCGCCTACCTATGGTATGCCACCGGGCTGGGTGATCGGTGTTATTGCGGGCGGCACCACGGCCATTCAAAACGCGGTGGAGAATGCCGAAGACGATCGCGAACAAGGCTGGAAAGACCTGCTGCTGCACCAGGTATCGGAAAAAGATGTAGTGGTCGGCATTGCCGCCAGCGGAACTACGCCGTATGTGATCGGCGCGCTGAAGCATTGCCGCGAAAACGGTATCATTACGGGTTCGATTTCCTGCAACCCGTCGGCGCCCATCAGCCTGGAAGCCGATTACCCGGTGGAAGTGGTGGTAGGGCCGGAGGTGGTTACCGGCAGCACCCGTATGAAAAGCGGCACGGCGCAGAAACTGGTATTGAACATGATCTCCACCTCGGTGATGATACAGATCGGCCGGGTGGAAGACAATAAGATGGTAAACATGCAGCTCAGCAATGAAAAGATTGTGGACCGGGGTACGAAGATGGTGATGTCGGCGCTGAAACTCAACGACTATGACCTGGCCCGCAGCTTGTTGTTGCAATGGGGCAGCGTCAAGAAAGCAGTTGACAATTATGCACGACATTGAACCATTTTATAACTGGCGGCATATCTATGTGAGCGAAGAAGACGAGCGGTCGCCCTTCTTCGGCAGGGCTTATTCAGAATTCGAGTTTTCGCAGGTCATCTACAACTACTATATCCATCCCCAGTGGGATGAATTCGGTTCGCGTACCCTCTACCTGAAAGTGCTGATGGCCGATTATGACGAAGGCTATGCGATCATAGAATTGCTGGGCGAATGGAACGACGCCATTGAAAACGATATCATGAGCCTCAAGCGCGAGGTGATCGACAAGTTCCAGGACTTCGGCATTTACAAATTCATTCTCATTGCCGAGAATGTGCTCAATTTCCATTCAAGTGACCGCGAATATTATGAAGAATGGTACGAGGAGATGATCGACCACGACGGATGGGCGGTGATGCTGAACATGCCCGAACAAACGCAATACGATTTCCGTAAGGCCAAGCTGAATCGTTATATTGAATTGGTGGAAATCGACAACTGGCGTACCTATAAGCCGTTTCATCTTTTTAAGAAGATCGATGAGGAGCAGCGAAAAAGGCTGATCGGGTAAGAGTGCCAATTGCCGGCAGAAAGTAGGTTTCGATAACCCGTCTGAAAATAACCTGTGATAGGTGGTACTGCCTATAAAATTGACCTTTTCTGCTCATTTATTTGTCTGATGCCGCCCGATAGCTTTGTGTTTATTATGAATAAATCAAAAGCTATGTTACGTTTTTTAGCGGTTTCGGTATTTGCGTTGCTGTTTGTCAACTGCAGAAAAAATGCTTCGCATCCGTCGCCTGCACCTGCGCCCGCACCCTGTATGTCGAGTGACCAGTTTAACGCTTCTTTTTTACCTGCACCGGCTATCAAGGCGCTGGCCGACGACTACGCCGGTAAAGGGATTCCTGGTATTACCATCATGGCCCGGAAAGGAAACCAGTACTGGCAATACAACACGGGTTTGAGCAATGCCGAAACCGGCGACAGCATGAAGGCCTGTATGGTCTGGCCGGCATACAGTATCACCAAAATGTACACAGCCACTGCCGTGCTGAAGCTGGTGGAAGAAGGAAAGATCGGGCTGGATCAGAAAATAAATACCTGCCTGCCCGCCAATATAGTGGCACAAGTGCCCGGTGCCGAGAAAATATCGGTGAAGATGTTGCTGAACCATAGTTCGGGCATCGAAAATTTCTGGGAGAACCCGCTATTTATTGTCGGTTATATGGAAAACCCTTTCCAAACCTACACGGTAAGCGACTTCCTGGAGGCCGCCCGCGAACGGCTTTTTGAACCGGGTGCAGACATCGCCTATTCCAATACGAATTACCTGCTCCTGGCGCTGATCATCGACGAAGTGACTAAGCAAAATCATATTGCCGCCTTCCGGAAATGGCTGTTCGAGCCGCTGGGGCTGACCGCCACTTTTTACAAAACCCTTCCGGCAGGTCAGTTAAACAATATTCCGCGCTTATATGCCGATGTGGACGGCTCGGGCGAGTTGATTGAATATACCCAGCTCTCTCTTTTGCAGTTTGCGAACGAATCGGGCAGCAACAGCCTTTTGTCTACCGCCAAAGAGTTTGTGGATTACCTGTTTGGGCTCACGCATAAAAAAATACTGGGCGATGCTATGTTCAATGAAATGAAAACGCCCTACCGGGGAAAGGACGCCGACGAGGAATACGGCCTGGGGCTGGAATTTTTCCTGCGGAACGGCATAAAGCTTTACGGGCACAGCGGCAGCAGCTTTGGCGGAAGAACCGTACTGCTTTACAATCCCCGGTCAGATATCAGCTTTTTCGTGGGCGTAAATGCCGGGGCCGAACTCGGCGGCCCGGTGCTGGAAACCATTGCCGGCTTTATGGACGAGCTGGTTACCCGGATGGCTTTCTGACGAGCGGCTGAAAATAGGGAATACTACCCAGAAAGAGGGATTGCGGGAAAGCTATCTTTGAGCTGTATGAAACTGCCTGTCTGCTGCCTGTTCGCCATTATCTGTTGCTGCCGGTTGTCGGCCCAACCGATACAACTGGCTGATCAATCTGTCAGCTACCCCGTTTTTTATCCATTTTTCCTGGAAGACCCGCGGGCGGACTTCAGTTTTGAACAGGTACAAAAAGACAGCTTCACCCGGTCGCCCGCCAAAACTCCCGATTTCAAAGGCAATATGTCGTCGGCGATCTGGTACCGGTTCGAGGTGGTCAATCAAAGCAATACCAGCGACTGGCTGCTGGAAATAAGGGGCAGCTTCATGCATCGTATCACGGTGTATCAAACGGATGGCGGCCGGCTGCAGCAACGATCGCTCAATGCCGACAACGGGTTCAGCAGCCGGCCGATCCGTTCCAATAACCTTGTATTTCCCGTACACCTCCTGCCGGGCGAACAGAAAACCATCCATGTACGTTCGACCAGCAAAACCCTGATCAGAACATCGATGCGGTTCAGCACCATGCAAACTTTGTACGAAAAAAGCATTTTCAGCTCGTATGCCGACGGATTTTTTACCGCACTGGCGGTGGCTATGCTGTTGTATAACCTGTACGTTTACTTCACGCTCAGAGAAAAAGTATATCTCTACTATATCGCCTATATATCCACTTCCATATTACACAACAACCTGGTAGCGGGAGATGCACAGGTTTTCCTGCCCTGGCTCGACTGGCTCAATACTACCACCATTGTGCCGGTCGTGTCTTTTTTCAGCATACTCTTCACCAATTCCTTTCTGCGCACCCGTGAGTATGCGCCGGTCATTTTCAGGCTGAAAAATCTTTTCATCAGCTTTTGCGCGCTGCCGTTGTTCTTCTATCTGCTGGGCTGGTACCAGGTGGCAGTGATGCTGGTGGCGATACTCGCCTACCTGAGTTTCATCTATTGGGTGACGGCCGGTATTATGGCTTACCGGAAAGGCTTTCCGCCGGCAGGATTCTACCTCGTCGGGTTTGGTGCGCTCGCCGCAATGAGCGTAGTGTTCGAGCTGAAAATGCAGGGCATACTGGAAGAGCGGTACTGGGCGGAGTCTTCTTTGTTTATTGGTGCCGCCGTCGAAGCCATCATATTGTCTTTTGCCCTGGCCAGCAAGATCAATTTCTATAAAAAAGAAAAGGAAAAGATACAGGAACAGGCCTACCGGCAGGCGGTTAATTTTTCGCGCGATCTCATTGGCATGCAGGAAGCGGAAAGGAAAAGAATTGCCTCCGAGTTGCACGACAGTCTCGGCCAGAAGCTGGTGCTGATCAAGAATAAAATACTGAAAGCCTCGCTGCCGGCTTCGGGTAATTCTCCGGGTCAGGATGATTCCCTGCCCGGCAGCGTTGCCGAAGCCATCCAGGAAATAAGAACCATTTCCTACGGACTAAGACCCTACCAGCTCGACCTGCTGGGACTTACCAGTTCCATCAACAGCCTTGTGGAAGAAAGCTTCGATGCGGCGAACATAAGCTACCGGCCGGATATCGATACCATCGACGACCTGTTTGACAATGAAGCCAGCATCAATATCTACCGGATTATACAGGAATGCGTAAATAATGTAGTAAAGCATTCCGCCGCCAGTCATGTGGATATCTCCCTTAAAAAGGGCGATGGCGCCATAGAAATCGTTATTAAAGACAATGGCGCGGGCTTCAATGCCACGGGTAACTATTCCGGTTTCGGTTTAAAGGGCATCCGCGAACGCCTGCATATACTGCAGGGCGCTGTTGATATCGATTCTGTTCCGGCCCACGGAACAAGGGTCAGCTTTACTATTCCCATTCCAAACAAAAACCAATGAACTCCGAAAAGATAAAAATACTGATCGCCGACGATCATCCCATCTTCCTGAAAGGTCTGCAGGAAGTGATTGAAGACAGCGGCCATATGACCGTGGTATATAAAGCTTTCAACGGAACGGATGCCATACAGTATGCACTCTCCGGTTACCTGGATATTGCCATTCTCGACATCGACATGCCGGGCGCCAATGGCCTGCAGGTAGCCGAGCAGGTCCTCGCGAAAAAGCCCGAAGTAGCCGTCATTCTCCTGACCATGCACAAGGCCAAAGATGCTTTCCTGAAGGCATTGGACATCGGCATCAGCGGCTATGTGCTGAAAGAAAATGCCGTGGTGGATATCATCAATGCCATCGGCGCCGTTACACGGTACCAGTCGTATATAAGTCCGGAGATGTCGTCTTTTTTGCTGAAGAACAAAAACAAAAACAGGAACGATGCCGCTTCCAGGCTGGAATCGCTCACTGCAAGCGAGCGGAAGATCCTCGAAAAGGTAGCGCAATACAAATCGACGAGAGAGATAGCGGACGAACTTTTTATCAGCGAAAAAACAGTTTCCAATCACCGCATGAATATTGCCAAAAAGCTTGACCTCGTCGGTAAAAACAGCCTGCTCCGTTTCGCGATCGAACACGTCAGTGCTTAGGTAGTACTGCCCACGTATTTGAACAGCAGTTCCTATTTCCGCAGCCTTTCCCTCCCGATAGTTTTGCTATATAAAGTAATGACATGCAAAACATCGGAGTAAATAACAGCCGCACAAAGCAGACTTTGCTTTTTTGCCTTGCGGCAATGACCTGTTGCTGGATGAGCTTCAGTTCCTGTTCCAAAACCAGCGCCGGCGGAAGCGGCATTCCCAACAAGCCTTCACAACCCCTGCAGTTGCCGCACGGCGAGGTGTTGGGTGAAATGGTCAGCGCGTCCATCGGGGCAGCCGGTGGCATATTGACCAGTAAAGATGGCGCCGTTACGATCGATATCCCAGCCGGTGCGGTGACCGCCGCCACTACTTTCAGCGTCCAGGAAGTAACCAATGTGTTGAAGGGCAAGGCTCGTTCCTACCGATTGCTGCCCGGGTCGGTCAATTTTCTAAAGCCCGTTAAGCTGGTGTATAATTACGGCGGACAGGTATTCGACGGGGCAAACCCCGATCTTTTCTTCCTGGCGTACCAGGATAAAGACGGCTATTTCTATTCCGCCAATAAAACAAAAGGCGACCGGCAGCGGCAAACCTTAACCGTATCTACTAAGCATTTCAGCGACTGGACCTTTTACAACCAGTATGACCTGGTTTTTCCGTCGCATTCACTGGCAAATGGAGAGTTGCGTTTGGTGCAGGGCGAAGAGGCGACGATACAACTCCGTGCAATACCCATCGAGGATTATAATAAAGATGACAGTAAGATGGTACTGCCCGACCTGTCAGGCAACCTGCTGGTGCAAAAAGCCATCTGGGATTATTCACCCAAAAAAGGAACGCTTTTGACTACCACGCCGGGCACGGCCTTGTACAAGGCGCCTGCACATGTCGATAAGGCGGAAAGAACATTCATTAACGTTACTATCAACGGAAACCTGGGAACGGATAACCTCGGCAACCCGGTGCAGCAAATACAGATCAGGCAACCGGTGGTAATACTTCCCGATAGCTATTTTACGCTTACTGAAGATGGTCTTGACATAGCGGCGACCAGCTTCAGCGGTGAATACACACCCGCGCTCGGTTCCCAGCTAACAGCCCAATTTGCCAACGGATACGAACTGACTTGTTACGTGGATGGCGGTGTGGGAAGTTTTGCGTACGATATGGCCTTTATGCCCGGAAAAGCGAACATGCAACTGACCATCAACGCAGGCCAGGCCATGCTGGTATATCGACCCGACAACTGCGATGTTTCAGGGGAGCTGTTCTTTTCGCCCGGCGCCTTTGCGGTGAAATCGGTTGCACGCAGGCAGGGAGAGTACTTCGAAGGAGAATTCACGGTTACGCTGTTCGGGTTCGAGTACTGTGAAACGGGACGAAAAAAATCGCTGTCGGGTAAATTCAGATTTCGCAAGGTTGATTAATTCTTTCCCATGAAGAGCAGCTATATTTTCCTGTGCCTGGCGCTGTTGTCGGCCCACGGCACTGGCACCGCACAAATGCCGGATTCGATCCGCCTGCACATCGACAGTTGCCTGGCTGTATTAAAACAACACTCATTGTATGCTGCCGGCGTGCACTGGAAGAAAACGACGAAGCAGGTGTATGCCAGGGCAAAAAACGCCCGAACGAAGGCCGACACTTTTGAGGCGCTCAAAATTGCGTTTGAAGCGCTGGGCGACAAACATGCGTCCTACTACCAGTATAATGATGAATACCGGCTGAAGAACAAAGCGCTTACCGGCAGGTATTCCGATTCGATCCGGAAAGCCTGGGCGCGCGGGCCGAGGATCGACGCCATCATGCTGGATTCGATCGCCTATCTGAGCGTGCCGTATATGGGCGCATTTACGCAACAGCAGATCGAATGGTATGTCAACTGGCTGGGCGATAGTTTGGCAAGCTTACAGCGACGGCAGCCGACAGGCTGGATCATCGATCTCCGTTTGAACGGCGGTGGCAATATCAGGCCCATGCTGGCCGGCCTGGCAGTATTCTTTCCGGATGGTATCCTTTCCTGTTTTGTGGACCGGAACGGCCATATTACTGATGAAGCTACTGTATATGACGGTGTGCTTTTCATCGACGACGTTAAGCAGACCGGTACCAGGAGCAGGCTGATACCGGCGGCGAATGCCAAAGTGGCTGTACTCACAGGGCCCGGCACGGCAAGCTCGGGGGAGATACTGGCGGCTGTTTTCCGGGAGCGGGCCAATACCTGCCTGCTGGGCGACAGCACGGCGGGACTGGCCAATGCTACCAACGGCTTCGTATTGAATGGCGGGCAAACCTATTTTTTGCTATCGACCGCCAGCATCGCGGGCAAGAATAAAAAGCCGTTACCGGAATCGGTACAGCCGCAATTTTTTGTACGGGAACATGAGTCGTTCGATGCCATCGGGAAAGACGCCGTAGTTCGTAAAGCAGCCGAATGGCTGCGCCGCTAACCCAAATCATATCGCCTGCACACAGAATAATTTTATCACCTGAATAATGTAATCATGAAACAGTTAATGAAAATTTCCTTTTTTCCAATGAGTGTCCTGCTCCTTATTTCCTGCACGAAAGACAGGAATGCGCCCGACCTGGATCCCGATCCGTCCGCTAACAAAGCCTATACCATTACAGGCACCGTTAAAGACGCTGCCGGAAACGCCGTTAAAAGTGCGCGCATCCGAGTGGAGAATCCCACCGGCAACAATATCCATTACAATACGACGAGCGACGAGAACGGTAAGTATTCGGTAACGGTAAGCGCAATCGGCGGCTATAAAATGTATGCCTGGAAGGAGACGGAATTTGAAGGTGACCTGTACCAGGTCAGGCTCGGCATGGAAAAAGATACCGATTACGATGCATTCAATGTTCCCGCTGGCGGCGTGGTGAAGAATTTTGTCTGGAAGCTGAACGGCCGCATTCCCGACAGGGTAGCCAGCAAAGAGAATGGAACGGGTTATTTCGGCGGCACGCTTAAACTGATCAATTATAATTCGCTTACCGACCAAATGCCGGCAGGTACGGAAGTGACCATTGTGCTGACCCCCGTAGCCAATGCAAAATACCTCGACGGTTCAGCCGCTTCCGGCAAAGTGATCGAGCGGAAATTTACCGTTGTAGACGGCGTAGGGCAGGCCTATTACATAAATGATATTCCCGCCACCAAATATACCATCACCGCTTCGGCTATGCGCAATGGGGCCGGCGGCCCGGTTTACCTCGGTTATGGAAATCCCGACGAGCTGCAGGCAAGTGCAGGCTATTATTTTCGTTCCGAGGGCGGATCGGGTTCTTACGAGAGCGGTCTGGGTTCTCCCAATGAAAAGGCATTTTACCTGATGAAAAAATAAGGACGGTTTTCCGCTTTAAGATATTGGCTGTACCGATCGCAGCAATTGGCTGATTTGTGCGATCGCCGTGCGTTCCCTGGCCTGCCAGTTGCCAGTGACAGTTATATAGCTGATATTCTTTTCCGCCAGAACGGCCCGGTGCGATTGGTCAAGCAGGTTGCGGGTAACTTCTGGTAAACGGCTGCCATCCTGGACAAAATCCACGTCGTTGTCCAGGTACAGGTAAAGATTTGCCTTGTTACTGTCGTACACCGGCTGATCGACCGCCAGTTCCTGCTGGAAGAAGAACCGGCAATACGACATCGTGGTATGGATATCCGTGTCGATGATAACCAGTGGATGCCGGCCTCGCACCGCCTGGTTGATGCGGCGCGCATGCTCTGCCGCCACCCGTTCCAGGTCGCCGGTGTCGAAATGATTGGAATCGGGAATCAGGTCCCTGCCGGCTTCCATCACTTTCGAGCAGCCAAAATGAGCGGCGAGCTTTTCTGTCAGCGTCGATTTGCCGGTTGATTCGGTTCCCAGCAATACTACTTTGAGGGCGAAGTCGGGTTTTACGCTATCCGGCAAAAATCGCCAGTTGCCTGGCAGGTCTTTTCCAACAGCGCTTGCAGATACCGGGTATTGCAGCCGCGGAATATCATAGGCGATGTGCCGGATGCCCATGTATGCCGCCACATATTCGCCATAAGGCTCTGATGTAACGACCAGCTCCCGGTCAGGCAGCAGTTGCTTAAAAGCGGCTGACCATAACCGTGAAATCGCGCGCGATGACACCGAACTGTTGGGCAGGTCGGCTTCGCGGTAGCTAAATGCCGTCACCTGCACACGTGGTTCGTCGTGAAAGCTTTCGGTGATCCAGCCGGTTCTTTTTTCAACGGGTATATTTTCTTTGTCGCTGGCGCATACCAGCACGGTCAGCGCATCGCAATGCTTTAAGGCGAACCGTATCATTCCTTCGTGTCCTTTGTGAAAGGGGAGGAATTTGCCAAACACAAAACCTTTACGCATGTTTTTGCTGTTTGGTCCAGTTGAATAATCCGTACGTGGCGAGCAGCAGGAACAGCAGGTATTCGGCCGATAAAAATACGATCGCTTTCTTCCAGTAAATAATGGTAGCGACAAGATCGACCGCGATCCAGCAATACCAGTTCTCGATTTTTTTTCGCGCCAGCAGAAAAGTGGCTACCATGCTTCCCAGCATCACCAATGAATCGGCATAGGGATAAGCCGCCTGTTCGGGAAATACCGCCGGCCATAATTCTTTACCCGGATAGTTTCTCTGGGTATATTCTGAAAGCTGACCGGCGTGTATTGCCCGGCCTGGTAGCTCACCACCACCTCTTTGAGCGCAGTGACGCTGTCCCTTTCCTGCCCGTAGGCAGTCAGCACACCCAGCATCCAGCCTGCCATCCCCCACCATTTTTTCATGGGCTAAAAGTCAATATAACTACCCGTCGGGTGCCACCCGACGGGTAAAGATTATTGTTTCTTAACGTATTTCTCCAGCCATTCATATTGCTCCGCCAGCACCTGGAGCAAATTTTCCTGCGCTGCATATCCGTGGCTTTCGAAGGGAAGGCTGATATAGCGAACCGTTCCGCCATGGCCTTTGATCGCGTTAAAGAGGCGCTCGCTCTGGATGGGGAAGGTACCGGTATTGTTATCGGCATCGCCATGAATCAGCAGGATGGGCGCTTTGATCTTGTCGGCGTAGTTAAACGGGCTCATTTCGTTGTACAGTGCTGTCGCCTGCCAGTAGGTCCGGTCTTCGTTCTGAAAGCCAAAAGGAGTGAGGCTCCGGTTATAGGCACCGCTGCGGGCGATGCCGGCTTTGAAGAGATTTGTATGCGCCAGCAGGTTGGCCGTCATGAAAGCACCATAGCTATGCCCTGCGACCGCCATCCGGTTTTTGTCGCCCACGCCCAGACTGGCCAGGTAGTTGACAGCTGCTTCGGCGTTCATGCGTAACTGGTCTACAAAGTTGTCGTTGGGTTTTTTCGTGCTGTCGGTCGAAACGATGGGCATTTCGGCGTTGTTCAGCACGGCATAACCCTGCGTAACCAGGCTTAACGGCGAAGCGCCGGTCAGCAGGGTGAAGCGGTATTCGCTGCCCCTGACCTGCGCCGCATCGGCCGCCGAATTATATTCTGCGGGATAGGCCCAGATCAGCACCGGGAGCGGCCCGTCTTTCTCTTTATTGTATCCTTTCGGAAGATAGAGATCACCTGTCAGGTCGACGCCGTCTGCCCGCTTATAGCGGATCTTTTCTTTGGTAACTCCCTCCATTTGCGGGTAGGGGTTTTTGAAATTTGTCAGTTGCCTGTCGGCAATGCGTAACCGAAGATTCTTCAGCCAGTAATTGGGCATCTCGGTTTTCGATTCGCGCCGGCTGATAAAATTGAGCTTGTCGGGATCGATCAGCCGAACCACTGTTTCGTAATAGCCGTCGGGGCAGCGCCAGAGCGTATCGGCTTTTTTGGCGGCCAGGTCGTACGACAAAAGAAATGGCAAATCTCCTTTGGGCGAGCTGCCGACGGTGTTGTTGAAGAATATTTTGTTCCCATCTGCGCTCAGTTGTAAAACATGCGCCCCATAACGGTTCGTTGTCAGCATGGGAGCGCCCGGATTGCTGTAGGCGTCTGTTGTATTCCGCGTGATCAGCTTTTCAAGCGTGCCGTTTGCCGGGTTAAAAAGACTGGTTTGGGTGGTTTGTTTGCCGCGCAGCCCTTCTGTTACAAGGGCATGGTTTTTATCGCCCCAGGTAATGCGATAAAAGCGCATGCCGGTTTTGAAAAGCGTAACGGGCTGCCCGTTGAAAGGCGCCGCTAACGCATATACCGCATCGCGGTATTCGGCGGGTTTTTTGATCAGTCCGCTGTCAAGCGCTTCGCACCAGGTAACGGTCGCCGCTTCGTCGTCGCGCCAGCCATGATCCCGTGGCACCAGTTGCACGTTGTCGTTCCCGCTCGGCGCCGTTTCGCTCGACGGCAGGTCAGCCAGCCGCCTGATCTCTTTGCCGGTTATATCGGTTATGCTGACCGTGGTCGGAAAGCCGTAATAGGGCACCAGGTAGGAAAAAGGCCGCCGCACCGTGTTCTTGAGCGCGTATTTTTTGTCGGGCGAGAACGACAGCGAAACCATCATTTCCGGCGCGCCGATTTTGCTTTCCACCCCATTTGCATTTTTGATCAGTTGCGTGGTTGCGTAAAAAGCAAAAAGGCTTTCGTCGTACGGGCTCCTGATCATATCCTGGTAAGTGGGCCGGGGTGATGCTTTGCCGTAGTTCTCCTGTATAGTGGGGCCTTTGGGGGCGGCGGGCTTTGACGGTGCAGCCGAGGCAGGCTTGACAATGCCGTTGTAGAAGATGGTATTGTTGTCATACCAGTAAATATCGCCCACGGCGGTATTAAGCGCGGTTTGGTTGATCTTAACCGCCTTTTGCGTGTTTACCCCGATCACATATAAGTCGATCCTTGAAGCGGTCGTATGCGTGAAGGCGATCTTTTTGTTGTCGGGACTCCAGCTGATGTTTGCGGCCGCCAGGGATGTGGGTAAGCCGGTCACCGGTATTTCCTTTCCCGAAGCGATGTTCTTCAATACAAGGCTGGTAATATATGTCTGCCTGCTCGGCCCGAAATTGGCGGGGTTGATCCGCAAGCCGGCAATCCGCAACTCCGGACGCGCCAGCTCTTCCACCGACGGATACAGTTTATAATCCATCAGCAACATCCACTCGCCCTTGTCATCCACGCTAACCCCTGGCGTTGGTTTTGCCAGCAGTATTTCTTCCATCGCTTTCGGCGGATGCTTATAGACGTCTTGCGCCTGGACCATGCATGCGACTGTGAGCAGCAGCGGCAGTAAGGTAAGTTTCTTCATGTTTTCAAAGTAATGCTTTTCATCATCAAAAGACAAACCCGTCAGGTATTACCCGTCGGGTGCCACCCGACGGGTAATACCTGACGGGTGAAACAGTGTGCTTCAAACTAACATTCGTAAGCAAAAAAATATTTTGCATGTTGCGGCTAATAACTATCTTCACCGCATGATTTCACGCAATGCTTTTGGCCGATTTTATTTTTACTTCTACTTTTTTACAGGCAGAAGGCCGGCGATGCTTTGTGTTAGATCAGCCAATTAAGATCAGAAAAAACAAACATAAAGAGTCCCGGCGAAGGTGCCGGGACTCTTCTATTTTATGACCAGACGATGACCAGAAGAGTTACTATTCAGGGCTATGAAGGCAGCTTCCACCAGGTGGCGGCGCAACAGTTTTTCGGCAGGCAGGTGGAAGTGATCCCCTGCGATAATTTCCGCGATGTGGTACGCATGGCCGGTAATCCCAAAGAAGCCGACGGCGGCGTGATGGCCATCGAAAATTCCATCGCAGGCAGCATTCTTCCCAATTACAGCCTGCTGCAGAAAAGTAAACTGCAGGTGATCGGTGAAGTGTACCTGCAGATCAAACAGAACCTGCTGGTGAACCCCGGCGTACAACTGGAAGACATCCGCGAAGTACATTCACATCCCATGGCCATTTTGCAGTGCATCGACTACCTGGAGAAATACAACTGGAAGCTCATCGAAACCGAAGACACCGCGCTCAGTGCCCGGCATGTTCACCAGAAAAAATCAAAGCACGTGGCGGCCATCGCCAGCAAGCTGGCGGCTGAATTGTTTGAGCTGGATGTTATAGCGCCGAATATCCATACCATGCGGAACAACTATACCCGTTTCCTTATCCTTCAGCCGGCAGGCGTATCGGCTCCCGTGGAAGGCGCCAATAAAGCATCGGTGAACTTTCACACCGATCACTCGCGCGGCAGCCTCGCACGGGTGCTCACCAAAATCGCCGACGGCGGCATCAACCTCAGCAAGATCCAGAGCTTCCCCATACCCGGCAGTGATTTCCAGTACAGCTTCCATGCCGACATGGAATTCGACAGCGTTGAACAGCTCCAGGCCATCATAGAATCCATCAGGCCATTGACCGCAGCGCTGCAGGTATATGGCATTTATAAAAACGGCAAGAAAAAATGATCGACACGGCCAAACGACTCGAAGGCATCGGTGAGTACTATTTCGCTACCAAGCTGCGTGATATAGACAGCCTCAACCAGGCAGGCAAAGCCATCATCAACCTTGGCATCGGCAGCCCCGACCTGCCACCGCATCCCGATGTAATAAAAACGCTCGCTGAAGAAGCGGCCAAACCGAATGTACACGCTTACCAATCGTACAAAGGCGCGCCGGCATTGCGGCAGGCGATGGCCGGCTGGTATGATAAATGGTACGGCGTTCAGCTCGATCCCGATACTGAAATACTGCCGCTGATAGGCAGCAAGGAGGGTATCATGCATATCTGCATGACTTACCTGAACGAGGGCGATGAAGCGCTGATCCCCAATCCGGGTTATCCTACCTATAGCTCGGCGGTGAAATTATCGGGCGGTACTGCCCGGCCCTATGAGCTGGTGGAGAACCTGAACTGGGAACCCGACCTCGACAAGCTGGAGAAAGAGGGGCTCGGCAAGGTGAAGCTCATGTGGGTGAACTACCCGCAGATGCCGACCGGGCAATTGCCTTCGCCCGAATTTTTCGGCCGGCTGGTGGCTTTTGCAAAAAGAAATAATATCCTGCTTTGCCACGATAACCCCTACAGCTTTATCCTGAACAAAAAACCGATGAGCCTGCTGTCGGTGCCCGGCGCCAAAGAGGTGGCGCTGGAGCTGAATTCGCTCAGCAAAAGCCAGAACATGGCCGGCTGGCGGGTGGGGATGCTGGCCGGCAGCAAAGAACGCATCAATGAAGTGATGCGTTTCAAAAGCAATATGGACAGCGGCATGTTCCTGCC
>JBDHYM010000040.1:0-17958 GCA_039811405.1 Flavihumibacter sp.
CCGCCGCATTCGACCGCTCTGCCATCTCTCCGGGCGCAAAATTAGGGTTTGGGATTTCTTTGCAAAATTTATTTTGCAAATCGCGGCAAATGTGCGCTGGTGCCGGTTTTTAAGCCATTAAACGCATTGTCTGTTGCCCATTGCTAAGGGTTTCCCGGGTTTTTTTTCAGCAATAAAAACGAATTCCTTAGCTTCTCTGCCAGATTTAAATCACCAAAGCCATCGCAAACATGCCTGCCAGGAACAAATACTTGCTGCCCTTTATATTGGTTACCTCTCTCTTTTTTCTCTGGGCTTTCTTGCACAATATCAACCCCGTACTGATCCCGCACCTGAAAAAAGCCTGTGAGCTGAACGACACCCAAAGCGCCATGATCGACTTTGCCGTGTACATGGGCTATTTTCTGATCGCGCTTCCCGCCGGCTGGTTCATGAACAGGTTCGGGTTTAAAAAGGGTATTTTGCTGGGGCTTTTTCTCTATGCCGCCGGCGCCCTGCTCTTTTTGCCGGCAGCAGGCTCACGCAGCTATGGCTCCTTTCTTTTTGCCTTATTTGTAATCGCTGCCGGCGCCACCTTCCTCGAGACCGTCGCCAACCCGTATATCACCAAACTCGGCGATCCCGCCACTGCCACCCAGCGGCTAAATTTTGCGCAATCGTTCAACGGCGCGGGCGCCTTTATCGCCCCCATCATCGGTGGAAAATTCATTCTTTCCGGCATTGAACATTCAAAGGAAAAGCTGGCCGATATGCAGGCCAGCGGCACGCTCCAGGCCTACCTGCAGTCGGAAGCCGATACGGTCAAAATGCCCTACCTGGTGATAGGCATCGGGGTGCTGGTACTGCTGGTCATTTTTGCCGTCACCAAACTGCCCGAAGGGGAAGACAATGAAGCTGCCGCGGCGCATGGGCACAGCTTTTCGTTTTCGGTGCTGAAGAACAAGCAGGTAGCCATGGCCGTTATGGCGCAATTCTTTTATATCGGCGCCCAGGTCTGCGTAGGCAGCTTCTTTGTACGGTTCTCCAGCCGTACCATGCAGATGCCTGAAAAAGACGCCGCCTTTATCTGGGGCAGCGTGGCCATGGTTGGCTTTATGGTCGGCCGTTTTGTAGGCACTTTCCTGATGCGCTCCATCAAGCCGGCGCGCCTGTTATTGATTTTTGCAGTGCTGTCGGTGTTGTTGCTGGTTGTCGCCATGTCGGCGGATGGCAAGATTGCCACTTACAGTCTGGTGGCGGTGCCGTTCTTTATGTCGATCATGTTCCCGACCATTTTCGCGCTGGGCATCGACGGGCTTGGATCAGAATCGCGCATGGCGTCGAGCCTGCTCGTTATGTCGATCGTAGGCGGCGCCATTCTGCCGCTTGTTATGGGAAAGGTTTCCGACCTCACCGGTGGCAATATCCAGATCGCTTATATAGTACCCACCATCTGTTTTGCAGTTGTGGGTATTTTCGCATACAATCAAACGAAAAAGAATGTTCTCGTACAAGGGTAAAACAGTGGTTATAACCGGCGGCGCCAGCGGCATCGGTAAATCGGCCACCCTGGCTTTCGCCCGCCAGGGCGCCAGCGTACATGTGGTGGAGCTCAATGAAAACAATGTGCCGGGCCTGCAGGAATCGCTCGATAAAGAATCGTTAACGGCGCATATCCATTACGGTGATGTATCCGACCAGCAGCGGCTGGTAGAGATCATGCAGTCGATCGGGCGGGCAGATGTGCTGGTGAATAACGCCGGCGTTTCGCATATAGGCCGTGTTACCAATACATCTACCGCTGATTTCGAGCGGTTGTTCCACGTGAATGTGAAAGGCGTGTACAACGGTATGTTCGCCGCCATTCCCGTTATGCAAAAGCAGGGAGGAGGCGCCATTCTTAATCTTTGCTCCATCGCCGCCTGGGTGGGGCTGAACGACCGGTTCGCCTATTCCATGACCAAGGGCGCGGTATATGCCATGACCCTCTCGGCCGCCAAAGATTACCTGGCCGATAAGATCCGCGTCAACAGTATTTCACCCGCGCGGGTGCATACGCCCTTTGTGGACGGATTCCTGGCCAAAAACTACCCCGGCCGCGAGCAGGAAATGTTTGAAAAGCTGTCCCGGTCGCAGCCCATCGGCCGCATGGCCCATCCCGACGAGATCGCCGCACTCATGTTATACCTTTGCAGCGACGAAGCCAGTTTTATCACGGGAACCGATTACCCGATCGACGGCGGTTTCCTCACTCTAAATAGCTGATCAATGAAACTTATGCGATTTGGCGCCCCGGGTAAAGAGAAACCGGGCGTTTGTATCAACGACAGGCATTATGATGTATCGGGATTCATTACCGATTACAACGAGCAGTTTTTCGAAGAAGGCGGACTTGCCCACCTTGCGTCGATGCTGAAAAAATACGGCAACGATCTTCCCGAAGTGCCGGCCGGCACGCGTATCGGCGCCCCGGTTGCACGCCCTTCCAAGATCGTTTGCATAGGATTGAATTATGCGAAGCACGCGCTCGAAACCGGCGCTACGCCCCCCGCAGAGCCGGTTATATTCATGAAATCGAGCACGGCGCTCTGCGGCCCTTTCGACAACGTGATCATTCCGAAAGACTCCGTAAAAACCGACTGGGAAGTGGAGCTGGCTGTCGTGATCGGCCGCAAGGCATCGTATGTGAGCAAAGCAGAGGCGCTTTCTTATGTGGCGGGCTATACCCTGCACAATGATATCAGCGAAAGGGAATACCAGCTTGAAAGAGGCGGCACCTGGGACAAAGGCAAAGGCTGCGATACCTTCGCACCCGTGGGCCCCTGGCTGGTCACCGCCGACGAAATCGGCAATCCACACCAGCTTCGTTTGTGGTTGTCCGTTAATGGAAAAATGATGCAGGATGGCAATACCAACGATTTTATTTTCGACCTGCCCACCGTCATTTCATATACCAGCCGGTTCATGACCCTGCTGCCCGGCGATATCATCTCTACCGGCACGCCGGCGGGCGTGGCCCTGGGATTGCCCGGCCTGCCCTACCTGCGGGCCGGCGACCGCATGGAGCTGGGCATCGACGGACTGGGTACTGCATCGCAAACCTGCGTTGCCTATGCGGCGTCTTGACGCACATACGCATTTCTGGCAGTACGATCCCTTGCGTGATGCCTGGATCGGCGACGACATGCGTGCGCTGCAAAGGGATTTTTTGCCGCAGGACCTGTCACCGCTGCTGTCGGAGAACGGATTCGAAGGCTGTATCGCCGTGCAGGCCGACCAGTCTGAAACAGAAAACGACTTCCTGCTGCAGCTTGCACAGCAGCACCCATGCATCAAAGGCGTCGTAGGCTGGATCGATCTTCTGTCGCCCGCGATAGAAGATAAGCTGCAGCAGAAAAAACAGCAGCCTTTGCTGAAAGGCTTCCGGCATATACTGCAGGGCGAGCGCCACCGGCAGTACATGCTGCGACCCGCTTTTTTGAACGGCGTGAAGGCGCTGGGCAGGCAGGGTTACAGCTACGATATTCTTATCTACCCCGATCAGCTTGGCTATGCATTGCCGTTTGCCCGCTGCTGTAACGACCAGAAGCTGGTCATCGATCATATCGCCAAGCCGGCCATTGGCCGGGGAGAGAGAATGCAATGGGAGAAAGAGATCCGCGCTTTTACATCGCTCGATCACGTGTACTGCAAATTGTCAGGCATCGTTACCGAATGCGACTGGAAGAGCTGGAACCGCGCGCAGATCGCTCCCTACCTGGAAACCGTGCTGGAGACCTTCGGCGCCGACCGGCTTTTGTTCGGATCAGACTGGCCCGTATGCCTGCTGGCGGCCGGTTATGGGCAGGTCGCTGAACTGGCCGCTTCGTTTTTAAGCGAAGCCGAACAACAGAAAGTATTCAGGCAGAATATTCAGGAATTTTACAATTGCTAATCGTATGGATTTACAGCTTACAGGAAAAATAGTGCTGGTTACCGGAGGCGCCAAAGGCATCGGAGAGGGTATCGTGCGGGCCCTTGCCCGCGAAGGGGCCATACCGGTCATCATAGGCCGCGATGAAAACGACAACCGACTGCTGCTCGATGAGCTGGCTGCCGGCGGACACGAAGCCATGCAGGTGGTGGCTGAGCTGGCCGATCCCGAAGCGCCGGCCAAAGCCGTGCAGGCAGCGGCGGCTAGATACGGCCGTATCGACGGGTTGGTCAACAACGCCGGAAAGAACGATGGTGTAGGACTGGAATCGGGCAATTACCAGGCATTTATCGATTCCCTCCACAAAAGCCTGGTGCATTATTACCTGATGGCGCAGGAAGCCCTGCCGTACCTGAAAAAATCGAAGGGCAGCATTCTCAACATCAGCTCTAAAACCGCTGAAACCGGCCAGGGCAATACTTCGGGTTATGCAGCCTCCAACGGCGGCCGCAATGCCCTCACCCGCGAATGGGCCGTAGAACTGTTGCCTTACGGCATCAGGGTGAATGCCATTGTGGTGGCCGAATGCTGGACGCCCCAATACGCCACCTGGATACAGACCCTGCCCGACCCCGAAGCAAAGCTGGCAAGCATCAACCGGCGCATTCCGCTGGAGAACAGGATGACCACTACCGAAGAAATCGCCAGCACCGCGGTTTTCCTGCTGTCGGCCAGGTCAAGCCATACCACCGGCCAGCTCATTCACGTCGACGGCGGTTATGTACACCTCGATAAAACCATACAAGATTAAAACCATTACCATGGCAGCGCCGATATTACAAATCCATCCCGACGATAACCTGCTGGTAGCCCTGCAGGACCTTGCAGCAGGTGATACCGTTACCTGGAAAAACGAATCATACCAATTGCCTGAAAATATTCCCGCAAAACACAAATTCAGCATGGTGCCGCGCGCGGTAGGTGAGCCTGTCTTTTTGTATGGCGTTACCGTTGGCAAGGCCACCCGTCCGATTGCCAGGGGCGGATTGATCAGCACGGAAAACATCCGGCACGCGGCCGATCCTTTCAGCTATCGCGGATCGGCCTACCAGTGGCAGGCGCCCGATACCAGCGCGTTTGTGAACAGCACCTTCAACGGATACCATCGCAGCGACGGTAAAGTAGGTACGGCGAATTACTGGCTTTTTATTCCGACCGTTTTTTGCGAGAACCGCAACCTCGATGTGATCAGGGAAGCGCTGGTGAATGAGCTGGGTTATGGGGTAACGGACCAGTATAAACGCTACGCCAGGCAGCTCGCCGCTGCGGTGCGCAGGGGCGATGACCTGTCGACGGTGACATTTCAGCCGGGTACACCTCAGCAGGACCGGGTTTTTGAAAATGTGGATGGTATTAAATTCCTGAATCACGATGGCGGCTGCGGCGGTACACGGCAGGATGCCGAAACCCTCGGTAAACTGCTGGCGGCCTATGCCAACCACCCGAATGTGGGTGGCATTACCCTGCTGAGCCTGGGATGCCAGCACTTACAGACCGCCGAATTTCTCGCTGAGCTGAAAGCACTGAATCCTTCGTTCGATAAGCCGCTGTATGTTTTTGAACAGCAGCAATCGGAAAGCGAACCGCAACTGATCAGCGCAGCCATTCGTCAAACATTCGAAGGGTTGTCGATCATCAACCGCTGTGAGCGCCGGCCGGCGCCGTTGTCAAAACTGACCATCGGCGTTAAATGTGGCGGAAGCGACGGCTTCAGCGGCATATCGGCCAACCCGGCGGTGGGTCATGCGGCCGACATCCTGGTTGCATTGGGCGGCACTGTACTGCTGGCCGAGTTTCCCGAGCTCTGCGGCGCCGAGCAGGAGATGATCGACCGGGCGGTCGACGAACCTACGGCCCGGAAATTCATCCGGCTCATGGAGGAATACAACGAAAGGGCGCACCTGGCAGGATCGGGTTTTCACATGAATCCTTCGCCGGGAAATATCCGCGACGGGCTCATCACCGACGCCATTAAGAGCGCCGGCGCTGCCAGGAAAGGGGGCATGAGCCCCGTAACCGACGTGCTCGACTATACCGAACCCGCCGTGAAACCGGGCCTCAACCTGGTTTGCACGCCGGGCAACGACGTAGAAGCGACTACCGGCAAGGCCGCCGCCGGCGCCACCCTCATTCTCTTTACCACAGGGCTGGGAACACCCACCGGCAATCCCGTTTGTCCTACCATAAAGCTGGCTACCAACAGCCAGTTGGCCCGCCGTATGGCCGATATCATCGACATCGATACCGGGCCCATCATCCGGGGTGAAAAGACCATCGCCGAAATGGGAGCGGAGATAGTGAGCTATTGCATCCGCGCCGCCAGCGGCGACGTTATTCCCAAAGCCGTGCTGCTTGGCCAGGACGATTTTATTCCCTGGAAAAGAGGGGTAAGCTTATAATACCATTATTGCCATGCGACGCCTCTCACCTGCTACGTTGATATTGCTGTTGCCATTTGCTTTTTTTGCCTGCCGCGATACCGCCGGAAAGCCCGGCACGCCGGCGTTTACACTTATTCCCACACCCGTATTCAGCTTCAATAATTTTGTCGATTGCAATATGGCATCGGTATGGGTAGGCGACAGCTTCCGCATATTTCCCGGTAAATACGGCGAAGACCCGCTTTGGGGAGATGCCGACGACCTGAAATATGCCGCCGGCGTTTCGGTCGACAGTGTTTTCCTGGCCCGGCCCGAACAATTTATTCGTCCGCAGTTACCCGCCAACGCTCCGCGGGGGAAACCAGGCCTGCACGGCGCCGTCTGGTTCGAGACCTTGTACAAAGACAGTACAGACCCTGCGGGGAAAACGCTGTATGCGCTTTATCACAATGAAAATTACCCCGAGACCCTGCCGTACGATTCCATTTCGGGTATAGGTTACCGTGATATCAACTGGCCGCAGGGGCTTCGCGGCGCCGACACTAAGACTGCGGTTTGCCGTATCGGCATTATGAAGTCGACCGACGGCGGTAATAGCTGGACCGACAAAGGAATTATTTTGGAAGACCTGCAGCCACGGCTGATCTTGCGCCCACACAACACCAGCATCAATTTCGCAGGCGGTGTGGGTGATCCGTCGGCGGTGGCGCAGGGTGACTATCTCTATGTTTTTTACGGCGAATATGGTTATCCCGGCGTGTACGACAGCGTGGCCTACGACGGCGGGAAGGAGTGGAGCGGGCAGTGCATCAGCGTGGCCCGTATTGCGATCAAAGACCTCGACCAGCCTGCCGGTAAGGCAAAGCGCTGGAACGGCAGCGCTTTTTCCGCCGAAGGCGATGGCGTCGGCCGGCCGGTGGCTTCGCTGCAGATACCCGTTGCCGCGGGCGGCGGCCCTGCCTCTTCGCCGGCGGCCCACTATTATTGGGGCCCTTCGGTCAGCTGGAACGACTACCTGCACAGTTGGGTGATGCTGATGGCCCGTGCGGAAGGCCCGAGCTGGAAGGGCAGCCGCGTGTACATTTCGTTCAATCCGAATGCCGACCTGGGGCAGGGCGATCATTCGCAGCAATGGAGCGAGCCTCAATTGCTGCTGGACGTGCCGGGGCACATCGTCTGGTATCCTTCGCTGCAACCGTTGAATACGGAAGAAGACAAAAAAGCAGGGTATACTTCCCTGCGGCTGGGCCGGAAAGCGCGGCTGTTTTATAAGCATTCCGATGAAGGGCAATACCTCTCCAGGTACCTGGTTGCGTTTCAATGACGGCAAAGCCGTTAACTTCGCGCTTCCATGAAGCAACTGTCGGTCATCAATAAATATTTCTGGAAATACCGCTGGCGTTTTTTCCTGGGGATATTGTTCATCGTATTGTCGAACTATTTCCGGATACTGAGTCCGCAGATCACCGGCTTCGTTGTAGACGCCGTCGAGCGGCTGCTGCCGGGGTACGCGCCCAAAGCCAATACACATTCGTATGACCCTGCGGTGCAATGGTTGGTAGGTTTTACCCGCGATCTCTCTTTCAGCCGGATGCTGTTGGCCAATGGATTGGTATTGCTGGCTACCGCCCTGCTCAGCGGCTTCTTTCTTTTCCTTACGCGGCAAACCATCATCGTGATGAGCCGGCACATCGAATACGACCAGAAGAATGAAATATACCGGCACTACCAGTTGCTCGACTTGTCGTTTTATAAAGAAAACCGCACCGGCGACCTGATGAACCGGATTGCCGAAGACGTAAGCCGGGTGCGTATGTACACGGGGCCGGCGCTTATGTACTTCATCAACCTGGCGGTGACCATTGGCTTCAGCCTCTATTATATGTTCACCGCCAACGTAAAGCTGACCCTGGTGGTGCTGGCGCCCCTGCCCCTGCTGGCGCTGACGATCTATTATGTCAATACGGTCATCAATCGCAAAAGCGAACGCATACAACGGCTGTTATCGGAGCTTACCACCACTGCGCAGGAGTCTTATTCGGGCATCAGGGTGATCAAATCTTTTGTACAGGAAAAAGCGCAGGCCGATTATTTCGAAGAGAACAGCGAAGCTTACCGCAGCAGCGCCATCGGTCTTGCGAAAATGGAGGCCATCTATTTTCCGTCGATGGGCCTGATGATCGGTATCAGCACGCTGCTGACCATATTGGTAGGCGGCATTTATGCCATGCAGCCCGGCGCCGGGGTAACCGCCGGCACGCTGGCCGAGTTCGTGATGTACATCAATATCCTGACCTTTCCGGTAAGCGCCATCGGGTGGACGGCCAGCATGATCCAGCGGGCCATCGTATCGCAGCGGCGCATCAACGAGTTCCTCGACATGGAACCGTTTATCAGGCAGCCGGTTCCGGCTGGCCGACCCGTATTACACGGGAACATCGATTTCGGCCAGGTCGATTTTACCTACCGGCACACCGGTATCCGGGCGCTGAAAGACTTTACGCTGCAGATCAGGAAAGGCGAAAAAGTGGCCATACTCGGCCGCACCGGCAGCGGTAAAACCACCCTTGCACAATTGCTGTTGCGGATGTATGATCCCGATAGCGGCGGCATCAGGCTGGAAGGCGTTGACATTCGCAGCATCGACCTGCATCACCTGCGGCAGCAGGTCAGCTATGTGCCGCAGGACGTGTTCCTTTTCAGCGACAGCATTCGCAATAATATTGCGTTTGGCCTGGAAAAAGTGGACGAAGCGGCGGTGATCAGGGCAGCAAAAGCAGCCAGCATACACCAGGAAATAACCGGGTTCGCACAGCAGTATGAAACCCTGATCGGCGAAAGGGGAGTAACCCTCAGCGGCGGCCAGAAACAGCGGATCAGCATCGCCAGGGCCCTGCTCAAAAACCCCGATATCATCGTTTTTGACGACTGTCTCAGCGCGGTCGACGCCAAAACGGAAAAACAAATAATAGATAACCTCGATACATTTCTTAATGATAAAACGGCGATTATCATCACTCATCGCATATTCTCGCTGTTCCGGTTCGACAAGATCATTGTGCTCGACGAAGGCCGGATCGCCGAAATGGGCACCCATGCCGAACTGGTCGGCAACGGAGGGTATTACCAGTATCTCTACGAGCACCAGCAGGAAGAGCCCGATGAGGCGTCGTCTGGGAAAGGATAATAGAAAACACTTATGGCTTTAATAAAGTTTTGTAAAATTTTGTGAATTGCTGAACAACCCCTTTATTTGCTTCTCTTATCGTTGACAGAATTATTAAACTGTAAAAAAATCAACTGTGGCGTACGACAACAATGATAAAAAGATGGAGAGTGTTTACAGCAAACGGATCAGGGCGGGAAAGCGCAGAACCTACTTCTTTGATGTACGTGCAACCAGGAGCAACGACTATTACCTGACCATTACAGAAAGCCGGAAGAAATTCGACGACAACGGCTACGACCGTCACAAGATCTTTTTGTATAAGGAAGACTTCAATAAATTTCTGAAGGCCCTTACAGAAGCTGTTGACTATGTGAAAACAGACCTCATGCCTGATTTTGATTTTGATGCCTATAACCACGACAACCTCGATGAAAACGGCGAGCTGATCGAATCCTTACCGGAAGAGAACGTTGCGCCCAAGGCGGCAGATCCTGTGCCTGCACCGGTTACTGCTGCGCCCGCTCCGCCTACCAGCGGCGAGCACGAAGAAGTTGACAAGTGGTAGTTACTGACCGACCAATTGCTTATTGACAGCCCCCGCTTATGGGGGCTGTTCCTTTTTCAAGACAGGAAACATTTACTTTTCCGCCTGCTGCAACTGGTATTCAATACCCAGCAAGGCGGCCTGGTCGCCTCGGGCGGCTACACTGAGTATGACCTCATGCCGCGGGCACCAGGCATAGGCTTTTAGCTTTTGGCGCAAATAAGGCAGGATCACGTCGTTGCTGTTGAGTATGCCGCCACCCAGTACAATAATGGTGGGGTCGTAGGCGTGCACATAGGTTACCAGCGCGGCGCCCCATACATCCATACATGCATTGCGTACGGCCAGCGCATCGGGGTTACCCGCTGCAGCCAGTTGAAACAGGCGCCGGAAATCCATCTCTTTTCCCGTTGCCCGGAACCCGTCTGAAAGGCCTTCCTGCGCCGCAATGATCGCCGGCAGAAAAGCGGAAGAAGCCATGGCTTCCACGCAACCGACGTTGCCGCAGGAGCAGGTGCGCCCGTGCAGGTCGACTGTAATATGCCCGCCGAGAGAGCCGCCCTGGAAATGCGCACCGTATAACACGCGCCCGTCGATCACCACGCCGGTACCGATACCGGTGCCGATGGTCATCATTACCACATTGTCGTGGCCTTTTGCCGCACCATGCTGCCATTCACCCACCAATGCCAGCCGCGCATCGTTATCGATAACCAGCGGCGCCTGCCAGTTGCGGGCCGCCCAGGAAGGCAAATCGATGGTTAGGGCATCGTCGTATTTCTTATTGGTCGACAGTACTTTTTTTTGCCTGGGGTCAACAATGCCGGGAAAGGCAATACCTATGCCGGCAATATCCGTTTTTTGCAATCCCTGTGTTTGCAGTAACTGGTTAACGGTATCGGTTATGCGCTGCAGGCTGTAACCCAGGCCGTTTTGTGAGCCGGCTTCCATTTTGGTAAAGGCGAGCACTTGCGACCGGCCGATCAAACCTATTTTGATGATGGTGCCTCCAAGGTCAATGCCGATGCTGTACATGATATGTGCTTTCATTGGGGTGAAACAGGAAGTTTATGCGGCTGCCTGGAATGGAACCGGGAGAATTGTGTGGCTTCTTCGATTTGTTGGCGTAATTTCCGTTCCGGGCACGCGGAGTGCTTGTGGCGCTCCCTTTGCCGGATTTGCGGGCTTTCTCCAGATAAACAAGTGGAAGGAGGGACATAGTGACGGCTTTTCTTATTGATGCGTAATCAGGCCGAAGTTCGGGTAAATACCTCAAATAAAAAATACCAGTATATACCGGTTCATAATTTTATTTATTTTAATTAGCTTTGCCTGTCACTCTTAAAATGCGCTGCCATTATGGGGAAGCCGAAGAACCTAACAGATGTCATCCTTATCGATACCTCGCTAACTACACCGGTTTACAAGCAGATCGTTCAGTCCATTCACCGCAATATCGAGAAAGGGATATTGCATAAAGGCGATATACTGCCCTCGGTGAACCAGATCGCCGGACAGTTTTCGCTGGCAAGGGGTTCTGTGTTCACTGCTTACAATGAACTGCGTTCTTCAGGCATTATCGATTCTATTCCGGGCAAAGGTTATTTTGTAACCAGTACCGAAACCAATCTCACCAAAAAGATATTCCTGCTGTTCAGCACCTTTACCCCGTATAAGGAAACGCTGTTCAATGCCCTGCTCAACCACCTTCCCAAAAACGCTTCGCTCGACATCTATTTTCACCACCACAGCATGCGCATGTTCGAGAACCTGATCCGCGACCAGGCAGCTCATTACAATACATTCATCATTATGCCTGAAACGCATCCCGATGCATTGCGTATTTTACAGAAGCTGGATCCCAGGCGGACCTTCCTGCTCGACGTTGGCTTTAAAGAGTACCATAAGCAGTTTCCCGGCGTGTACCAGCATTTTGAGAAAGACATCTTCAATATACTGCTGGCCTCCCGCGAAATGATGTCAAAATACAAGCGGCTTTTCCTGGTATTTCCCCCAACCGTTAAGAATACCGATATCATTTCGGGTTTCAACAAATTTGCCCGCAAGAAGATTATTCCCGCAATGGTGATCGAAGCCGTAGATGAAAAAGACGTGAAGCCCGGAGACGCTTTTATCGTTATCGACGACAACCATCTCGTGGAAATGGTAAAGCTGGCCAAAGCCAATAAATGGCGGCTCGGAAAAGACATCGGGCTGCTTTCTTATAATGAAACAAATCTCAAGTCGATCATCGGCAACGGCATCACCACCATCACCACCGATTTTGAGGCGATGGGTAAGGCAATGGCCGAAATGGTGATGGAAGGGAAGGGCGAAGTAATAGAAAACACTTTTAACATTATAGACAGGCAATCTTTCTAACGGTCTCTTCCCGACCGCTCAAAAAACGTTTTCTGATATGGCATATTTATCTAATTACGACAAATTTCCGTTGGTAGACTTTGACCAGCGGGGCGACATCTCCTGGCATGGCTGGACAGCAATTTGCGCGCAGATCAACGCAGCGGCAGAGGCGCTGCCGGGTAAGCGAAAAACTATTGTGCTGGAGTGTTACCCGGGCCTGTTGGAAGAAGAAGTGCGACCGGCATTGGCCGGCGGCTTAAAGGGAAAGCTGGTGTGCAGCGAAGAATACCTGCTGCCGCCTGCAGCCATTGAAAAACTGGTGTATCCTGATGTGACCGATGATGAAATTTTCGGTTATATAACACGGTTGGGAATAGATGATTTTATCGACTGGAAAAAAGTGGAAGCCCTGCGCGATTCGCTGGCCGGTGAAGAGACTGTTTTTGTGTACGGACCCGGCGCCGCACGCATACCAACAGGCTACCAGTTGCTGGTTTATTTCGATATGCCGCGCTGGGAAGGGCAGCTTCGTTTCCGGCGAAACCAGGTCGGTAACCTGGGCGTTGACAACCGCCTTGTCAAAGCGTCCCTGCAATACAAGCAGGCTTTTTTTGTTGACTGGCGGGTGGCCGACAGGCATAAGAAGAAACTTATGGCTCACTGGGATTACGTAGTAGATACGGTTACACCCGGCGCCCCGGGAATGGTGACAGGGGCCGCGCTTAACGAAGCGTTTGCGCGGCTGGTACACCGACCTTTCCGGGTAGTGCCCTTTTTTGACCCCGGCCCCTGGGGGGGGCAATGGATGAAAGAATACTGCGACCTCGATCGCAGCAGGCAAAACTTTGCATGGTGCTTTGATTGCGTACCGGAAGAAAACAGCCTGTTGATTAAATTCAATGACCTGGTATTCGAAACGCCTTCCGTCAACCTGGTGTTTTCACAGGCCCGCGCCTTGCTGGGTGATCCGGTGCAGTCGCGCTTTGGCGATGAATTCCCCATCCGTTTCGATTTTCTCGATACGATGCAGGGCGGTAACCTGAGCCTGCAGGTGCATCCCTACAAGGAATATATCCGCGAGCATTTCGGTATGGACTATACGCAGGATGAGAGTTACTATATGCTCGATGCGGCTGATGATGCGGTGGTATATCTCGGCCTCAAAGACGAGGTAGATCGCGACCGGATGTTCAGCGACCTGGAGGCAGCACAGTCGGGCGGCGCGCCTTTCGACGCCGTAAAATATGTGGAGGTATGGCCGGTAAAAAAGCACGACCATGTGCTGATACCGGCAGGTACTATTCACTGTTCGGGCGCCAACTCGATGGTGCTCGAGATCAGCGCAACGCCTTATATCTTCACCTTTAAGTTGTGGGACTGGGGGCGCATGGGGCTGGATGGAAAGCCCCGGCCCATCAACATCGGCCGTGGCCGTGAGGTGATCGATTGGAGCCGTACACCAGAAAATACACGTACACAGCTGATCAATGATATCACCATATTGGCGGAAGGCGATGGCTGGCGCGAGGAACGCACCGGCCTGCACGAGCGGGAGTTTATCGAAACCCGCCGCCATTGGTTCAGCAAGCCGGTGACGCACCATTGCGACGGGTCGGTGAATGTACTCAACCTGGTGGAAGGGCGCGAGGCCATCGTGGAAAGCCCCGACGGCGCTTTTGAACCCTTTGTAGTGCATTATGCCGAAACCTTCATTGTTCCGGCAGCCGCAGGCACCTATACCATTCGCCCCCATGGCGAAAGCGAAGGGAAAACGATCGTCACCGTGAAGGCTTTCGTGCGTCACAACGCGTAATTGAGCCAGCACCCTAAAACATAATGAGCCAGCACCCTAAAACATAAAATGATTGCGATGAATACGCCAGACTTTGTAGCCCGTACCCGCACCATCTGTTATATCGTGGCGCTGGGCGGCCTTTTGTTCGGGTTCGATACCGCGGTTATATCCGGCGGTTTACAATTGATCAAAGACCAGTTTGCGCTCAGCACGGCCATGGAGGGCTGGCTGGTTAGCAGCGGCCTGCTGGGCTGTATCATCGGCGTGCTGGTGGCGGGCGCGCTGAGCGACCAGATAGGCCGTAAAAAAACCATTCTGCTGGCGGCGCTCATGTTCCTGGTATCGGCCGTCGGCTGTGCATTTCCACCATCGGTTACACCGCTGATCATTTTCCGTTTGATAGGCGGCATCGGTGTGGGTATGGCTTCGGTGATCTCACCCATGCTCATTTCCGAATTTGCGCCCGCCCACCAGCGCGGTCGGATGGTGGCGTATTACCAGATGGCCATCACCGTAGGCATACTCGCGGCATATTTTTCCAACGCCCTGATTGCGGCATTGCCCGCCGGGCAAGCAACCGCCGGCAGCATTGAACAATTCTTGTACGTGGAAAAATGGCGCCCGATGTTCCTCGCCATGGCCCTGCCTTCTGTGCTCTTTTTGTTATTCCTGTTGAGAATTCCTGAAAGTCCGCGTTGGCTGGTGTCGAAAGGAAAGGAGGAAGATGCCTGGAAAATACTGCGGCACATCAGGTCTGCCGAGCAGGCCGAAGCCGAAATGGCTGCCATCGGCAAGGCGGCTCATCGCCGGCAGGCGCAGCGTTCGCTCACCGACCGTTCCATTCGGTTACCCCTGGTCATTGGCATCGTACTGGCCGTATTACAGCAGTTTTCGGGCATCAATGCCATTATCTACTATGGTCCCAAGATCTTCGCTGCCACCAGTGCGGGCAGCGACAACGCGATGCTGTTTCAAACCATACTCGGCGCGGTAAATCTCCTTTTCACCCTGGTGGCTATTCGCACGGCAGATAAATACGGACGGAAAGCCTTGCTGAAGTGGGGGCTTACCGGTATCGTGCTGTCGCTTACTGCCTGCGGCTTCCTGTTTCATACCGGCTATACGCCACCGCTGCTGGTGTTGACACTGATATTAATATTTATTGCCTGTTTTGCATTTTCGCTAGGTCCTGTTACCTGGATCATCATCAACGAAATGTTTCCCACCGATGTACGCGTAAAAGCAGTATCGGCCTGCACCCTGGCGCTCTGGGTGGCTAACTGGATTGTGGGACAATTTTTTCCATGGATGCTGGAAGGCTTCGGTGCGGGCATTACTTTCTGGATATTTGCCCTCTGCAGCCTGGTAAACTATTTCTTCAGTGTACGCGTGGTGAAGGAAACATCGGGCAAAACACTGGAAGAAATGGAAGAAGTATTTGTGGCGCCACACTAACGCTCTTGCTCTTTCCGTCAAAATCGATCTTCTTTTTTGTCACTCCTTTGTCATATTCAGTTATTTTTGTAAAAATTTAACGCACGGATGAAATGGTCTGAATTCTTCACTTCGTCGATTGGAAAGAAGTTCGTGATGTCCCTAACCGGTTTATTCCTGATCTCTTTTTTGATTGTCCACGCCAGTATCAACGCCTGCATTTTTGCCGATTTGCCCATTTTCGACAGCAACGACAATGGCGAGATATTCAATAAGGCAGCCCATTTTATGGGCGCTACCATCCTGATCCGGATACTGGAATACGGCCTGTTTATCGGTCTGTTGCTGCATATCTACCAGGGTTACCTGCTTACGGTGCAGAACAAAGCCAAAAGAAAGGTAGGTTATGCCGTAAACCTGGGCAACCGCGGCAGTAAATGGTACAGCCGTTCTATGGGACTGCTGGGAACCATTATCCTGCTCTTCCTCGTCGTTCACCTGGCTCATTTCTGGGTGAAGGCCCGTTTCACGCACAGCCTGCCGCCCATCACCTACAACGGAAAGGAGATGCACGACATGTTCTCCGAAATGAAAATGGTGTTCTCGAACCCCCTGGTGGTGGTTATATATGTGTTGGGCTGTATCTCGCTGGCTTATCACCTGGCCCACGGCTTCCAGAGCGCTTTTCGTACCATCGGCGTTCACAATAACCGCTACAACCTGATGCTGACCTTGCTGGGTTATGGCTTTGCCATCATTGTTCCACTTGTATTCGCGCTTATGCCCATCGCCATGTACCTGGGCTGGGTTGCCTGATTATTAAATCCTGATTTATTCGCATATGCTCAACTCTAAAATTCCATCGGGACCGTTAGATCAGAAATGGACAGAATTCAAGGGCCACTGTAAGCTGGTGAACCCCGCGAACAAAAGAAAAATTGAAATTATTATTGTGGGCACAGGATTGGCCGGCGCCTCTGCCGCCTCTTCCCTCGGCGAACTGGGTTACAAGGTGAAAGCCTTCTGTTTCCAGGATTCGCCCCGCCGCGCGCACAGTATCGCGGCACAGGGAGGGATCAATGCCGCCAAAAATTACCAGAACGACGGCGACTCGGTCTTCCGTCTTTTTTATGATACCATTAAAGGGGGCGACTACCGTGCCCGCGAAGCCAATGTGCATCGCCTCGCAGAGGTCAGTGGCAATATCATCGACCAGTGCGTGGCGGCGGGCGTGCCCTTTGCCCGTGAATATGGCGGATTGCTCAGCAACCGCTCTTTCGGTGGCACACAGGTGCAGCGTACCTTTTATGCCGCCGGCCAGACCGGCCAGCAGTTGCTGATCGGCGCTTACCAGTCGCTCGAACGCCAGGTGGCCCTTGGCAATGTGACCATGTACTCCCGGCACGAAATGCTCAACATTGTGACCATCGACGGAAAGGCCCGCGGTATCATTGCCCGCGACCTGGTCACCGGCAAGCTCGAGCGCCACTTCGGTCATGCGGTACTGTTATGTACGGGTGGTTACGGGAACGTATTCTATCTCTCTACCAATGCCATGGGCAGCAATGCCACTGCCGCCTGGAAGGCCCATCTCAAAGGCGCTTTCTTCGGCAACCCCTGCTTTACACAGATCCACCCCACCTGCATTCCCGTAAGCGGCGACCACCAGAGCAAGCTCACCCTGATGTCTGAGTCGTTGCGGAACGATGGTCGTATATGGGTGCCGAAAAAACAGAACGACACCCGTAAGCCCAACGACATACCTGAAGAAGAGCGCGACTATTACCTGGAAAGAAGGTATCCCGCTTTCGGTAACCTGGTGCCGCGTGATGTGGCCAGCCGCGCCGCCAAAGAGCGTTGCGATGCAGGCTATGGTGTAGGCACATCCAAACAGGCGGTGTACCTCGACTATGCAGATGCCATCCACCGCTACGGCAAAGGAGAGGTGAATAAACGCAATCTCGAAAACGTGTCTGAAGAAGAAGTGGTCAAATTGGGTAAGGAAGTGGTGAAGGAGAAGTACGGTAACCTCTTCGATATGTACGAAAAGATCACCGGTGAGAATCCCTATGAAGTGCCAATGCGGATCTATCCCGCAGTGCACTACACCATGGGTGGATTGTGGGTCGATTATGAGCTGATGACCTCGGTACAGGGGCTGTACTGCCTGGGTGAAGCCAATTTCAGCGACCACGGCGCCAACCGCCTGGGTGCGTCTGCGCTGATGCAGGGGCTGGCCGACGGTTATTTTGTGATCCCTTATACCATTGGCAATTACCTGGCCGATGACATCATGACCAAGCCCATTCCGACCGATCA
>JBDHYM010000041.1:0-17785 GCA_039811405.1 Flavihumibacter sp.
CCACGGTCACTTCTTCTTCCTGCAGCCTGCCATTTTTGTGCAGCAGGAGCGTGCCTTGCAGGTACTTCTCGTTGTGTTGTGTTGCATCGAGTCCAATCTCTTCTTCTTCAGAAGAAACACGCAGCGGGAGCAGGAAATTGATGAATTTGAAAATAGCGTAAGAGACCACGAAGCTGTAAACGACAACAATGGCAAGCGCTTTCAATTGCGTAAGAAAGAAAGCGGGGTTTCCATAAAGCAGCCCGTTTGTTCCGCCACTGTTTACGGCTTTGGTGGCGAAAATACCGGTCATCAGCATGCCTACCATACCGCCGATGCCGTGACAGGGAAATACATCGAGCGTATCGTCGAGCGTGGATTTTTGTTTATAATAAACTGCCAGGTTCGAAATGATGGCCGCCGCGGCGCCGATAAAGATGCTCTGCGGAATGGCCACGAAACCAGCCGCCGGGGTAATGGCCACCAGGCCGACTACGGCACCGATACAAAAACCCAGCACAGAAGGTTTTTTTCCCCGCACCACATCAAAGAACATCCAGCTCAGACCCGCAGCGGCGGCGGCGATATTGGTGGTACCGAAGGCGGAAACAGCCAGGCTGTTGGCGCCGAGGGCCGAGCCGGCGTTGAAACCAAACCATCCGAACCACAGCAGGCCGGTCCCAATCAATACGTAGGGAATATTGGCCGGGGGGATCTCCCGATGCTCCAGGTGAACCTGGCGGCGCTTCAGCACCAGGGCGCCGGCGAGGGCCGCGCATCCTGCTGAAATATGAACCACGGTGCCGCCGGCGAAATCGAGCGCGCCCATCTTAAACAGGAACCCTTCGGGATGCCAGGTCCAGTGTGCAATGGGTGCATATACCAGCAGGCTGAACAGGGCGATAAAGAGAATATAGGCGGTAAAGCGGATACGTTCAGCTACGGCGCCCACTACCAGGCCGGGTGTAATGATCGCAAACATCAACTGGAACAAGGAGAAAAGGGCGAGGGGAATAGTAGGCGCCAGCGACCAGGGAGCGCCTGAGTTAACGCCTTTAAAGAACGCGAAAGTGGCAGGGTTGCCAATCAGTCCTCCTATCGAATCGCCGAAGCAAAGACTAAACCCTACTGTTACCCAAAGAATGCTTACCACGCCGGCGGCTACTACGCTTTTGATCATGGTCGACAATACATTCTTTCTGTGCACCATGCCTCCGTAAAAAAAGGCCAGGCCAGGGGTCATCAGGAATACGAGGGCGGTTGCCACCAGGAGCCAGGCGATATCGGCGCTGTTGTATAGTTTCCCACCATCGTCAAAAGCAGGCTGTGTGGGGATAAACAATGATGCAATGGCTACTGCCGCCAAAACCAGAAAAGGTGCTACCCGTTTAGTTGTCAGTTTACTCATTTCAGTCAGGTTGAAAACATTAAAAAAATACCTATTTAAAAACTAAATCGAATATATCTATTAAAAATGAATTAAACCTACATAAATATTAACATAGTTATTATTTATAATTCGAATAGTTTTTCGCGGTTAAATGCTTATCCTTGTGTTATTTATTCAGGTAGCCAAATGGTTTACAGTTGAAAATCAATATGTTGATGTGCTGTTTGTTATTCGCTGGATAATAATGGGAAAGCGGTTCCCGGGAGGGAAAAGAATGATCCAAGAAAGAAAGGATTGAAAGGGAAGAGGTATTGCCAATAAAAAAAGCAGGCGAACCTGCTTTTTTGTCAAATTAATAAATTATCTTATTTGATTAACTGCTGTCAAATGGCGACAGACAACATTGCATCTTTGGTTTCCAGTACCGATTGTCCGCTGAGAAATTCGTCCACCTTTCGGGCGCATTCCCTGCCTTCACTGATGGCCCACACTACCAGGCTTTGACCCCGCCGCATGTCGCCGGCCGTAAACACTTTGGGGATATTGGTCTGGTAGGATTTTTCGGTCGCTTTTACATTACCGCGCTCGTCTAGTTCCACATCCAGCTCATGCAGCAGGCCTTTGTGCTGCGGGTGCACAAAGCCCATGGCCAGGAAAGCCGCTTCGCAGGGAATCTCCCGGAGACTGCCTTCCACTTCTTTGAATTGTGCCGGGCGCCCATCGGCACTACTGGTCCATGCCAGGTCAACGATTTTCAGCGCTTTGAGCCGGCCGTTCCCGTCACCCACGAATTCTTTGGTCGCAATCGCCCAGTGGCGGTCACAACCTTCTTCGTGCGAGGTCGATGTTTTCAACACCATGGGATAGCTGGGCCAGGGCATAAATGGAGTGCGTTCGCCGGGGGGCTTGGGCAACAGCTCGAATTGCGTCACCGAGCTGGCCTTCTGCCGGTTGGACGTGCCCACGCAGTCGCTGCCGGTGTCGCCACCGCCAATCACCACCACGTTCTTTCCTTCCACCCATATCTGGTCGGGATAGATATTGCTTTCCACGTCTCCATGCGCCAGCGGATCGCCGCCGTAATTGCGCTTGTTTTGTTGCTTGAGGAAGTCCATGGCGAAATGAACGCCTTTCAGGTCACGGCCGGGTATCGGCAGGTCACGGGGTACCGTAGAGCCGCCGGCCAGCACGATAGCCTGGTATTCGCGCAAAATGTCATTCAGCCGCACATTCACGCCTACGTTGGCGTGGCAGCGGAATTCAATGCCTTCCTCTTCCAGTAAAGCAACCCGGCGATCGATCACCCATTTCTCCAGCTTAAAATCGGGTATGCCATACCGTAAGAGTCCGCCGGGTTTTTCATCCCGCTCAAAAACCGTCACCTGGTGACCGGCATAATTGAGTTGGGCGGCAGCGGCCAGTCCTGCGGGACCAGAACCGATCACCGCTACTTTTTTCCCGCTGCGCATATTCGGCTTACGTGCTTTTACCAGCCCTTTTTCAAAAGCGATCTCGATGATATGCCGTTCGATCTCTTCAATGGTAATAGCCGGCTGGTTGATGCCCAGCACACAGGCGGTTTCGCAGGGCGCCGGACAAATGCGCCCGGTAAATTCGGGAAAATTATTGGTTGAGCTGAGAATGTCGTATGCTTCCTGCCAGTTGCGGTGGTACACGGCATCGTTGAACTCGGGGATCACATTACCCAGCGGGCAACCGCTGTGGCAAAAAGGAATGCCGCAGTCCATACAGCGCGATGCCTGCTCATTCAGCTTCTTCTCCGAGAAACGCAGTATAAATTCGTTGTAGTCGTTCACGCGCTCCTGTACGGGCCTTTTGCCGGGCAGCTCGCGGGTGAATTCCAGGAATCCGGTGGGTTTACCCATATCTAATCCATTAGTGTGTTTGCATGATTTTTTTAGTCGCCAGCACGGCTTTGTAATCGCGGGGGAAGACTTTTACAAAGTTCCGGAGCTGGTTGTCGAGGTCTTTCAGGATGAACTGCGCCACGGTGCTGCCGGTGTGCCGGTAATGTGCTTCGATCAGTTCTTTCAGTTCGGCGATGTCTTCGTCTGCTACCGGATCCAGATCGACCATTTCCTGGTTGCAGTTGCCGCTGAAGTTGCCTTTCACGTCGTAGATGAAAGCGATGCCACCGCTCATGCCTGCTGCAAAGTTGCGACCGGTACCACCGAGTATCACCACTTTGCCGCCGGTCATGTATTCACAACCATGGTCGCCCACGCCCTCCACCACCGCTGTTGCGCCTGAGTTTCGCACGGCAAAACGTTCGCCCGCTTTTCCGCGAATGAAAGCCCGGCCCGAAGTGGCGCCGTAAAAGGCCACATTGCCGATGATACTGTTTTCTTCAGGAACAAAACCGGCTAACAGGGATGGATATACGATAAGCTGCGCGCCACTGAGCCCCTTGCCGAAGTAGTCGTTTGCGTCACCTTCCAGCTCAAGGGTTACGCCGCGGGTATTAAAGGCGCCGAAACTCTGGCCCGCTGTGCCGGTTAGCTTTATGTGAATGGTATCGTCGGGCAGGCCGGCCGATCCGTATTTCTTCGAAATCTCGTTGGAGAGTATCGTGCCGATGGTGCGGTCGGTATTGATGGTGTCGAAGCTGGCAAATACCTGTTGCCCGTTTTCAAGCGCAGGCTTCGCCGCAGCCAGTATCTTCCAGTCGAGCACCTGGGCCAGTCCGTGGTCCTGTTCTTCCTGCTTATACAACCCGACGAAAGGTCCCGCAGGCTCTTTGTACACGATCGGCGACAGGTCGAGGTTTTTGTATTTCCAGTGCCTGCATTCTTTGGTGGGTTCCAGGTATTCCACCTGGCCTACCATTTCATTCACGGTGCGGAAGCCCAGCTCGGCCATGATCTCGCGCAGCTCTTCCGTAATAAAACGGAAAAAGTTCACTACGTGATCGGGGTCGCCTTTGAAGCGCTTGCGCAGCTCGGGGTCTTGCGTAGCCACGCCCACGGGGCAGGTGTTTAAATGACATTTGCGCATCATGATGCAACCCTCCACCACCAGGGCGGCAGTTGCCACGCCCCATTCTTCGGCGCCGAGCAAAGTGGCAATGGCAATATCACGACCGGTTTTCATTTGCCCGTCGGCCTGCAATACCACGCGGCTGCGCAGTTTGTTTTTCACCAGGGTCTGGTGGCTTTCGGCAAGACCGAGCTCCCAGGGCAGCCCGGCATGCTTGATGGAGCTCATGGGCGATGCGCCTGTTCCGCCGTCGAAACCGGCGATCAGGATCACATCTGCCTTGGCTTTGGCCACGCCGGCGGCGATGGTGCCGACGCCGGCCTTGCTCACCAGCTTCACGCTGATGCGGGCGGCACGGTTGGCATTCTTTAAATCGAAGATGAGCTGCGCCAGGTCTTCGATCGAATAAATATCGTGGTGCGGCGGCGGTGAGATCAGCCCCACACCGGGTGTGGAGTGGCGTACGCGGCCGATCCAGTCATCGACTTTATGGCCGGGTAATTGTCCGCCTTCACCCGGCTTGGCGCCCTGCGCCATTTTGATCTGCAATTCATCAGCCTGGGTAAGGTAATAGCTGGTTACGCCGAACCGTGCGGATGCCACCTGTTTGATGGCACTGCGCATCGAATCGCCATTGGCCATGCGTTCGTAACGCAACTCATCTTCTCCGCCTTCACCGGTATTGCTTTTGGCGCCGATGCGGTTCATGGCAATGGCCAGGGTGGAATGCGCTTCATGCGAAATGGAGCCAAAGCTCATGGCGCCGGTGGCGAAGCGTTTCATGATCTCGCTGGCGGGTTCCACTTCGTCGATGGAAATGGAAGGCCGGTCGGATTTGAACTGTAGCTGGCTGCGCAGGGTGGCTGCGCGTTCGCCCTGGTCGTTGACGAGTTTGCTGTATTTTTTAAATGCCTCGTAGTCGTTGCGGCTGGTGGCATATTGCAGCGCATGAATAGTCTGCGGGTTGAAAAGATGGAACTCGCCTTTGCGTTTCCATTGGTAGATGCCGCCGGTGGGTAACCGGTCTACCGGGATATTCTTACGGCTGAAAGCAAGCAGGTGTTTGGCCAGCGCTTCGCGGGCAATTTCGTCGAGGCCCATGCCTTCAATGCGCGAAGTGGCGCCGGTGAAGTATTTATCCACCACCTGGCGGTTGATACCGATGATCTCGAATATCTGCGCACCCTGGTAAGACTGCAGGGTGGAGATGCCCATTTTCGAGAACACTTTCAGTAATCCGTCGCAAACGGCTTTGATGTAATTTTTCTTGAGCTGATCGGGGTCCAGTGGTGTATCGAGCAGACCGCTGAGCTTCATATCGCGTATCGACGACAAAGCCAGGTAAGGGTTGATGGCTGTTACGCCGAACCCGATCAGGCAGGCGAAATGATGCACTTCCCATACATCGCCGGCTTCCACAACCAGGCCTACCTGCCCGCGATAGCCTTTGCGGATCAGGTGGTGATGTACGGCCGATGCTGCCAGCAGCGAAGGAACTGGCGCATGGTCGCTGTCGATGGCACGATCGCTCAGGATCAGCACTTCAAAGCCGTCCTGCACGGCATCGACGGCATAGCGGCAGATCCGGTCCAGCGCCTTTTGCATGGAACCGGGCTGGCCATCGGCGCGGAAATAACATTGAAGGGTCTTGGCCTGGTAGATGCCGGTGTCGATGCTGCGCAGCTTTTCGAGCTCATGGTTGGTGAGGATCGGATGCTTGAGGGCCACGCTGTGTACGGCCAGCGGCTCTTCAGAGAGCAGGTTGCCGTTGCCGCCCACGAAAGAAGCGAGCGACATTACCATCCTTTCCCGGATGGGATCGATGGGCGGGTTGGTCACCTGCGCAAATAACTGCTTGAAATAATTGCTAAGGTGCTGCGGCTGGTCGCTCAATACGGCCAGCGGCGTGTCGGTGCCCATGGAGCCGATCGGCTCTTTGCCGTCGAGGGCCATGGTGGCGATGATGTTCTCCAGGTCTTCGGTCGAATAGCCGAAGGCTTTCTGGTATTTGAATACCTGGTCGTGCTCCAGGTGGGTGAACGATACGCGCGGCTCGGGCAGCTCCTCGAGACGGATCTTGTATTTATTGATCCATTCTGGATAGGGTTTCTGCGAGCAAATGGTTTGTTTGAGCTCTTCGTCGCTGATGATACGGCCCTGCTCCATGTCTACCACGAACATACGTCCCGGCTGCAGGCGGCCTTTTTCAATGATGGTGGCCGGGTCAACGGGCAATGCGCCTGATTCGGATGCCATGATCACGCGGTCGTCGTTGGTAACGCAATAGCGCGAGGGACGAAGGCCATTCCGGTCGAGCGTGGCGCCGATGATCTTTCCGTCGGTGAAAGAGATCGAAGCGGGACCGTCCCAGGGCTCCATTAAAGAAGCGTGGAATTCGTAGAATGCTTTTTTAACGGGATCCATGTGTTCGTTGCCATCCCATGCTTCGGGAATCAGCATCATCATCACATGGGGCAGCGAGCGACCGGTGAGGTACAGCAGCTCGATCATATTGTCGAGGTAGGCGGAGTCGCTTTGTCCATCGGTAACGATGGGCAGCAGCATGTCCATTTCCTCTTTGGTAAAATAAGGGGTGGTAAAGTTTTTTTCGCTGGTACGCAGCCAGTTGAGATTGCCCTGTACGGTATTGATCTCGCCGTTGTGCGCGATATAGCGGAAAGGCTGGGCGAGTTTCCACGAGGGAAAGGTATTGGTGGCGAAGCGCGAATGTACCAGTCCGAAAGCGCTGACCATGCGTTTGTCGCGCAGGTCGGGGAAATAGCCGCGTACCTGGTTGCTGGTAAGCTGGCCTTTATATACCACGGTTTTATGCGAAAGCGACGCGATGTAGAAACCGATCGCGTCTTTCTTTACCGAGTTATTGATGGTATGGCTAGCGTAGTTGCGTAAGAGGAACAATTTGCGTTCGAAATCGTCGGAATTGTTGATGTGGTCGGGACAGGCGATGAATACCTGCTCCATTTCGGGCTCTACGCTCAGCGCCGTGGGGCCGATGCCTTCGGTAATGACCGGAACCTTGCGGTAACCGAGTATTTCCAGTCCCAGTTTTTCGGCCGACCGGGTAAAGATATCGCGGCATTCTTCTCGAAGACGGATCTCCTGGGGGAAAAAGATCATTCCCACGCCATAGCGGCCGAAAGATGGCAGATGGATACCCAGCTTCACGCACTCGTCAAAGTAAAATTCGTGGGGCGTCTGGATCATGATACCGGCGCCGTCGCCGGTATTGTTTTCGCAGCCGCAGGCGCCGCGGTGCTCCATGTTTTCCAGTACGGTGAGCGCATCGGAAATGATCTGGTGCGACTTGTTGCCTTTAATATTGGCCACAAAGCCAATGCCGCAGGCATCGCGCTCAAAGGAAGGATCATAGAGACCCGTTTTGCTTGCCATTGTTGATAAGCAGGTTTAGAAATTATTCAATTAAATACCCAATATTTTATATGGATTTCAATATATGCGCAAGCCCGGCGATGAATATACTACAAAAAAATGACATTACACGAGATATCCGAACAGATTGTCGTCTTTATTTAGTTCCGTGAACCGGATATTATACCGGTGCATATTGGTTATTAACCGGTCATAATCAGCCTTTTGCTGCAGCTCGATGCCCACCAGGGCGGGGCCGGTTTCTTTGTTGTGTTTCTGCATGTATTCGAAACGGGTGATGTCGTCGTTGGGGCCGAGCACGAAATTGACGAATTCTTTAAGGGCGCCGGGGCGCTGGGCGAAGCGGATCAGGAAATAGTGCTTGAGCTTTTCATATTGGAGTGATCTTTCCTTGATTTCCTGCATACGATCGATGTCGTTGTTGCTGCCGCTGATGATGCAGACCACATTTTTCCCCCTGATCCTGTCGGCATACTGGTCCAATGCCGCTACGGCGAGCACACCGGCGGGTTCCACCACGATAGCATCTTCATTGTAGAGCTGTAGAATGACCGAGCACGCTTTACCTTCGGGTACCAGCAGCATATCGTCCAGCACCTGCCGGCAAAAGGAGAACGTGATATCACCCACTCGTTTTACGGCAGCCCCGTCTACAAAGCGGTCGATATCAGGCAGTGTAACCGGGTGGCCGGCTTGCAGGGCCGCTGTCATCGAGGGCGCGCCCTCGGGTTCCACGCCGATGATTTTGGTGGTAGGGGAGAACTCCTTGATGCAATGACCTACGCCGGCGGCCAGCCCGCCGCCGCCTACAGGAATAAATATATAGTCGATCTTGCCCAGGTCTTCCATGATTTCGAGGCCTACAGTGCCTTGTCCTTCTATGATCCGTTCGTCGTCGAACGGCGGGATAAAGGTCATGCCGTTTTCTTCGGTGAATTTTTTGGCGGCGGCGGCGCACTCGTCGAAGCTGTCGCCGATAAGCCGGATATCGATCCATTCTTCGCCGAACATCCGAGTCTGGCGTACTTTCTGGTTGGGAGTGATAATGGGCATGAAAACGACGCCCCTGGTTTTGAGCTGGCGGCAGCTAAAGGCGAAGCCCTGCGCATGATTGCCGGCGCTGGCGCATACCACCCCTTTGGCGAGTTGTTCAGGATGCAGGCTGCTCATCATATTGTAGGCGCCGCGCAGTTTATAGCTGCGTACCACCTGCAGGTCTTCCCGCTTCAGGTACACGTTGGCATTATACCGCCGGGAGAGGTTGGTATTGCGGGTAAGCGGGGTGCGGACGATGACCTCTGAGAGACGGAGTGCGGCGGATGGGAAGTTCATGGTTGAAAGTCAAAATGTTGTTGGGCGCAAAGACGCCATAAGTCGTTATTTTTTTACGGCGATGATAATGCCGGTAGCCCAGTTTTGCTTGGTGAGAGTCAGGTCGGGGCAGTTTTCAAGGCATTGGATGAAATGTTCGGCTTTTTCTGCGTGACCTTCGGGCCAGTTAGACTGTGGCAGCATATCGTCAACGATGTAGATACCGCCGGGGTTGAGCATGGCCAGGGTTTCAGCCAGCATCAGGTATTTTCCGTGCCAGGTATCGGCGAAAATGAAATCGAACTTTTTTTCGGCATTCTGCTGCAGCCAGGCTTCGCCATCGCTGTGTATGAGTTCGAGACGCTCGTCGTGGCCGAGGTGTTTGCGGGCAATGGCGAGAAAAGATTCGTCGTTGTCAAAAGACGTGAGCGTTGAATCGGCGTCCATGCCATCCAAGATCCATGCTGTTGACAGTCCAGTACCTGTTCCCATTTCGAGGAATCTTGCGCCAGGCTTAGAGGCGGCCAAGGTGTGCAATAGCGAGCAGGTCAGTCTGTCGGAAGCCATGGTGAATCCACTTGCCTTCGTATCATTGTCTATTTCAACATAGCCTGCGGGGGCCGCTTGCTGTATATATTCAGTCATGGATAAAAACGGGCGATTATGGTTGTTTCATCAATTCCTCGCCTAAGGCGCGGCGCACCATTTTTCGCATGGCATCTTCCAGGGCTGCATAACCGGTGAACATCGAGGCGTTTCCCTGGTATTGTTTGGATTTCCAAAGCGATTTCTCATTCACCGACAGCACCTGCGCGATGACGCGAATCCGCGCGCCGTCAGATGTCATGCTCATGATATTCATGCCTTTCTTTTCAACGGAAACCTTTAAGATGAAGTCAGCTTTGTCTTTAGAATCGACCAGTTCCCAGTAGTTCCATTCCGGGCCGAGCAATGCCTTATTGATGGCATCTTTTGCCTCAGGAATATTGTGTTTGACATCTACAAATTCTACATACGCTTTGTTTCCTTTAGCAACCAGTTCTTGCAGGCTTTTCTCCTGTGCCGTCAAACGCCAGGAAACGCAAACAAATAATAAAAAGAAGATCAACTTTTTCATATTTCCGGTTTTAATTATCAAATATTGGTGTTGCCTGTTAGTGCCGGGCATTGATAAACGCGTTGCTGTTCCTTTAAAAAGAGAATTGCCGGCAACAACTATTCTTTAGCGTTCTTTGCTTCTTTACGGTCTTTGCGTGAACACAAAATGTTCGCCTGCGCCTGTAAAGAATAGTTGTACCGGCAACCCTATAACCACAACAATATCTTAGCCCTGGTTCTCCGGACGCAAGCTGCGAACGGTTTTGCCAGCCTGCCACATCTCACTTTCACGCAGTTCTTTCAGCTCGGCATCCAGTTTTTCGCGGTAGTCGGCTTGGCTGTTGGAGTCGATAGAACGTTGCGATTCCTTGCCGGTAGCAACGCTTTCATACAGTTCTTTGAAAACAGGAGCGGTAGCGTCGCGGAATTTCTTCCACCAGTCGAGCGCACCGCGCTGGGCTGTTGTGGAGCAGTTGGCATACATCCAGTCCATGCCGTTTTCAGCAACGAGCGGCATCAGCGACTGTGTCAGCTCTTCCACGGTTTCGTTGAAAGCCTCGCTGGGTGTATGGCCTTTGTCGCGCAGCACCTGGTACTGGGCGGCGAAGATGCCCTGGATAGCGCCCATCAGTGTGCCGCGTTCGCCGGTCAGGTCGGAATATACTTCTCTTTTGAAATCGGTTTCGAACAGGTAGCCGCTGCCTACGGCAATACCCAATGCGATCACGCGGTCGCGGGCCTTGCCGGTCGCGTCCTGGAAGATGGCGTAAGAGCTGTTAAGCCCGCGGCCCTGCAGGAACATACGGCGCAGGGAAGTGCCGCTTCCCTTGGGCGCTACGAGGAAAACGTCCACATCTTTCGGCGGAATGATGCCGGTTTGCTCGTTGAATGTGATACCGAACCCGTGAGAGAAATACAGGGCCTTGCCGGGGGTGAGGTGCTTTTTCACCGTGGGCCACAACGCAATCTGGGCAGCGTCGCTCAGCAGGTAGCAGATGATGGTGCCGCGCTCGAGAGCTTCTTCGATCTCGAACAGTGTTTTGCCGGGTACGAAGCCGTCGGCAATGGCTTTGTCCCAGGTCTTTGAATTTTTCCGTTGGCCAACAATCACGTTGATGCCGTTATCGCGCTGATTCAATGCTTGTCCCGGTCCCTGTACACCATAACCGATCACGGCTATCGTTTCGTTTTTCAGGATCTCCTGTGCTTTTGCCAGGGGAAATTCTTCGCGGGTTACCACATTTTCTTCAACGCCGCCGAAATTTAATTTTGCCATTTTTGTTTGTCTGTTTTAATGTGAAAGAGAGATTGTTTACTGGATAGATTTTTTTAACGCAGATGAATAACCGAAGTGGTAATTGTCGTGTGCGAGGGTGCATACAATTACTTCTTCAATGGTATGTAGCATTCCCTTATACGTGTCGGTTGAAAAAGGGGTGGTGTTTTTGAAAACCCCGGCCCGGTAGTCGCTTTCAAGCGAATCAATGCTGGTCAGCAGCTCCTGCTTAATCTGTTCGATCTCGCTGTCGCTTACCACTGCTTCGGGCCTGGTGCCCTTCCCGAATTTACCGGCCAGGGGATTGGGCTTATCGGGCATCACATTGGTTCTTTTATAACAAAGGCCGATGGTCGATGCTACGATATGCCCCAGGTTCCAGGCGATATTATTGTTGTAGCCCGCGGGAACCTGGTTCAACTGTTCGGTGCTGAGCGGCGCTATCATAGCCAGGAATGCTTTCCGGGATTGTCTTATTTGTGAGAATACTGATTCCATGGTGAGGGGTGCGGATTACATGGTGAAGACCTTCTGGTTCTGGCCCAGGTATTCGTTTTCGATCACTTCTTCGCCCGGCTCGCGTTGTTCGAACTGGCGCAGCTTGTCGTGGAAGCCCTTGGAATTTTTGATGATGGCCACGCGCGCACTGCGTACGAATTCGATCAGCCCGTACTCGCCGAGAATCTCTATCAGCTTATCGGTTTCTTCCCGGTGGCCGGTCGCTTCAAAAACGGTATAGTCATTCCTGATCACTACCGCACGGGCGCCATACTGGCGCAGCAGTCTTTCCACCTGCACTTTTTCAGCCACCTGGTCGGTAGGTACTTTGTACAAGGCCATTTCCTGCCAGATGATTTCGTCGTTGCTGCTGTAATATGCCTTCAGCACTTCCACCTGCTTCTCGATCTGGCGGCAGAGCTTTCTAACCACTTCTTCCGTTTCGTTAATGACGATGTTGAAGCGATGGATATTCTCAATCTCCGAAGGGGAGGTATTAAGGCTTTCCACGTTGATCTTACGGCGCGAAAAGATGATGGCGATGCGGGTCAGCAGGCCGATCTGGTTTTCGGTGTAAACGGTTATGGTGAATTCCTGTTTCATGCGTAGAATTTTCTGTTTACTATTTTATTTGATGCCGCCGAAAGCAGCAAAGCACATATTCTTGTGAAGAATTTCGGTATCGCTGAATCCCAGCTTTTTCATCAGCGCTAACTGGTAAGTAACTGATCGTGGCGAATCCTCTTTCGCTACATAGTCCATCACGCTCTGGCGATAGCCCGGGCCGTTGATGCTCTCCAGGTAGTCGCCATAGCGCTCCCAGGTATAGGCAGTGATAGCCTCGGTTTCCTGTATTACGAGGTCGGATACCATCAGGCAGCCGCCCGGCTTCAATAGCCGGTAGAGCTTCCCAAATGTTGCCTCCCAATCGTTGTCGTCGCGCAGGTGATGCAATACCGCGCCGGCGAGTATGATGTCGAAATGATTTTCGGGTAATGCGACCGTGCGTATGTCGCCCTGCAATGCGGCCACCGTTCCCCTGGTTTCAGGCGTTACCCTTTCAAGGGCTTTGTCAAGCATAGGCTTGCTGATATCTACGAGTGTGCAATTCAATCCCGGCAATTTCTGCAGCATTTTCAACGTGTAGTTGCCTGCGCCGCAACCCACGTCCAGGAGCGCCATGGCATCGGGTGCTATCCTTTTGGCAGACTCGGTGATCAGTTCCAGCGACACCGTTGCATCGATGGTAGACACCTGACCGGTATCGAGGTTGGAGAACCTGGCCACATCGTTGTCGAAGCGCGCTCGTATCTCTTCTATGCTTGATTTGTTTTGCATCTCTTTGCGTTCTTTGCTCCTTTGCGTTCTCTGCGGGAAATTTTGGTTCCCGCAGAAAGGCCTGTTTTTTGTTTCTCACAGAGGCCGCAGAGGAACGGAGAATTACGTATACTCTGCGTAAAACCTGTGATCAAAGTCAGTTACTTCAACCGTATTTCCGCCACACTGCAACCCTGGGGTACCATCGGGAACACATTGTTCTCTTTTCCGACCATGATCTCAAGTAGGTAAGACTCCTTACTGTCGAGCATGGTCTTCAGCGCCGCCCGCAACTGCTCACGGTGCTCCACTTTTTGCGCATCGATATGATAGCCTTTGGCTACCGCCACGAAATCGGGGCTGGTAATATTCACGAATGAATAGCGCTTGTCGTGGAAGAGCTGCTGCCATTGCCGTACCATGCCGAGGAACTGGTTGTTGAGCACAATGATCTTCACAGCGGCGCCGAACTGCATAATAGTGCCCAACTCCTGGATGGTCATCTGGATGCCGCCGTCGCCAATGATAGCGATTACCTCGCGATCGGGAGCACCGTATTTGGCGCCGATAGCAGCCGGCAGCCCGAAGCCCATGGTGCCCAGTCCGCCCGACGTCACATTGCTTTGGCTTTGGGTGAATTTGGCATACCGGCAGGCGACCATCTGGTGTTGCCCCACATCGGTCACGATCACGGCATCACCGTTGGTGAGGTCGTTCAATGCATGAATCACTTCGGCCATGGTCATCACTTCGCTGGTGGGATTCATTTCGGGAACGATGCATTGCTCCTCTTCCTGGCGGCGACAGTCGTTGAATTTATCGAGCCATTGCGGGTACACTTTCTGGTTGATGGCGGCAGTTAGCAAAGGCAGGGTTTCTTTGCAATCGCCCCATACTGGCACCGTTGTTTTTACGTTCTTGTCAATTTCAGCGGGATCGATATCGAGGTGAATCACTTTGGCCTGCCGGGCGTATTTGTCGAGGCGGCCGGTAACGCGATCATCGAACCGCATACCTACCGCAATAAGCACATCACATTCGTTGGTGAGCACATTCGGTCCGTAATTGCCGTGCATACCCAGCATACCAACATTCAGCGGATGGTCTGTGGGCAAAGCGCTCAGTCCCATGATGGTCCAGGCCGCGGGAATGCCTGACTTCTCGATGAATGCCCTGAACTCCTGTTCTGCTTTCCCCAGTATAACGCCCTGGCCGAACAGTACAAAGGGGCGTTGGGCCTGGTTGATCAACGCAGCCGCCTGCTCGATATACTCCGTGCGTATATTGGGTTTGGGGCGATAGCTGCGGATATGATTGCATTTTTGATAACCGCTGTATTCAAACAATTGCAGTTGCGCATTTTTAGTGATGTCGATCAGCACCGGGCCGGGCCGGCCGCTGGAAGCGATATAGAAAGCTTTGGCCAGCACATGCGGGATCTCACTGGCATCGGTTACCTGGTAGTTCCATTTGGTAACAGGCGTGGTGATATTGATCACGTCTGTTTCCTGGAAAGCGTCTGTGCCGAGCAGGTGCGCGAATACCTGACCGGTTACACATACGATGGGATTGGAGTCGATCATGGCATCGGCCAGGCCGGTTACCAGGTTGGTGGCGCCGGGACCGCTGGTGGCGAATACAACGCCTGTTCTTCCCGAGGTACGGGCATAACCCTGCGCTGCGTGGATACCACCCTGCTCGTGGCGAACGAGGATGTGCTGGAGCCTGTCGTTGTAATCGTACAGGGCGTCATAGATAGGCATGATGGCGCCGCCGGGATAACCGAAGATCGTGTCAACGCCTTCTGCCAGGAAGGCTTCCAGCACGGCTACACTGCCGCTGATGGTAGTGGTTTTTTCTGTACCGGCTGCTTTGCTGCCGATGGGTTCTGCTATTGTGCTCATGGTAATTATTTTTAGGCTTCGTCTGTTACACAGCCCTGGCTGGCATCTTTTACCGAGCGGGCATATTTGAATAAAATTCCGTTGGTGGCTTTGAGCGCAGGCTGCTTCCAGGCAGCGCGGCGGCGTTCGATCTCAGCTTCGTCGACCAACAGGTTCATGGTATTGTTAACGGCATCGATCTCGATGATATCGTCGTCGTTTACCAGGGCGATGGTTCCGCCGAGATAGGCTTCGGGGGTAATGTGACCGACCACGAAACCGTGGGTGCCGCCGCTGAAACGACCGTCGGTGATCAGGGCCACCGATTTGCCCAGGCCGGCGCCAATGATGGCCGACGTTGGTTTCAGCATCTCGGGCATGCCGGGCGCGCCTTTGGGCCCTACCTGTCTGATCACCACCACATCCCCGGGCTTAACCCGGCCGCTGCTGATACCGCTGATGAGCTCCTGTTCACCGTCGAAAACGCGGGCCGGTCCCTTGAATTTTTCGCCTTCCTTTCCACTGATCTTGGCCACGCTGCCGCCGGTGGCCAGGTTGCCGTACAGGATTTGCAGGTGACCGGTGGCTTTCAGCGGCTGCTCAAGCGGAACGATGATCTTTTGTGTATCGAAATCGACAGGCGCTATATCTTCCAGGTTTTCGGCCAGTGTTTTACCGGTTACGGTCAGGCAATGGCCATGCAGCAGACCCTTGTTAAGCAGGTATTTCATAACAGCAGGGATGCCACCGTGTTCATGCAGGTCCTGCATCATGTATTTTCCGCTCGGCTTGAGATCGGCCAATACCGGAATGCGGTCGCTTACGGCCTGCACATCGTCTTGTGTTAACGGTACGCCCACACTTTTAGCCATGGCGATCAGGTGCAGCACGGCATTGGTGGAACCGCCGAGCACCATAATGGTGACGAGCGCATTCTCGAATGCGTCGCGGGTCATGATGTCGCGGGGCTTGATATCTTTTTCCAGCAGCAGGCGAATGGCTTTTCCGGCGCTCTGACATTCCTTTTGTTTCTCTTCGCTCAGGGCGGGGTTGGACGATGAGTAGGGCAGGCTCATGCCGAGCGCTTCAATGGCAGCGGCCATAGTATTAGCGGTGTACATACCGCCGCAGGCGCCGGCGCCGGGACAGGAGTTTTTGACTATGCCTTTGAAATCGCCCTCCGATAAATTACCGGCGATCTTTTGCCCCAGGGCTTCGAACGCCGACACGATATTGAGGTCCTGTCCTTTGTAATGTCCGGGAGCGATCGTACCGCCGTACACCATGATCGAGGGGCGGTTCAGCCGGCCCATCGCCATAATAGACCCGGGCATGTTCTTGTCGCAGCCGGGTACGGTGATGAGTCCGTCGTAATACTGCGCGCCGCAAACCGCTTCAATGGAGTCGGCGATGATATCCCTGCTTACCAGCGAATAACGCATGCCGTCGGTACCGTTGCTCATGCCGTCGCTGACGCCGATGGTATGGAACATAAGCCCCACCAGGTCCTGGTCCCACACGCTTTGCTTGATCACTTTCGACAGGTCGTTCAGGTGCATGTTACAGGTATTGCCATCGTAGCCCATGCTGGCGATGCCGACCTGCGGCTTGGCGAGGTCTTCATCGGTGAGGCCGATACCGTAATACATGGCCTGGGCGGCAGGCTGCGTGGGATCCTGGGTAAGGGTGCGGGAGTATTTGTTCAAAGGCGTTGACATATCCTATGGTTGTTTAGCTAATGGTTTCTGCGATATTTTCGGTTACCCACGCTTTGTAGGTTTGTTGAATACGATAACTCAGCGACTCTTTCCATTGTAAGGGGAAGATGGTGTCGTCGAGGCTTTTGAAACCGATCACTTCGGCGGCGGTACCGCAGAAAAAAGCGGCATCGGCTTCTTTCAGCTCTTTGGTGCTGATGCGTTTTTCAGTAACGGAGATGCCCTCGGCGGCACATATTTCCAGTACGGTGGCGCGGGTAATGCCTGGTAATATGTTGCCGGTAGCCGGTGTAAACAGCTGCCCGTCTTTTTCATAGAAGATATTGGCGCCGGGTCCTTCGGCAACAAAACCATTCATATCGCACAAGAGGGCTTCGTCATATCCGTTGGCTTTGGCCTCCTGGCTCGCCAGCAATGAGTTCACATAATGCCCCGACGCCTTTGCTTCTATATGAAACCCTTTCGGGTTGGGCCGTTGGTAAGACGAGCTCATCACCCGTAATAACTGGTCGCCGAGAAAGGGCTGCATGGCCCAGGCCTGGATGGTGATATTGGAGGCAGTATTGGGGTTGAAGCTCATATTGGCCGGTGCGAAGACGAGGGGCCTGATATAAGCGTCCTGCAGGTTGTTTTGCTTCAGCACTTCATAGGTGGCTTCTATAAGCGTTTCGGCGGAAAAATCATAAGGAAGCCTTACCAGTTCGGCCGAGCGGCGCAGGCGCCGGTAATGCTCCATCGCTTTGAAAATGCGGGTTTCACCGCTGGCGGTGCGGTAGGAACGGATGCCTTCGAATACGGCGTAGCCGTAGTGCAGCGACTGGCTGTACAGGTCTATTTTGGCATCGGCTGCGCGCACGATGTCGCCATTCAGGTAGAGCACCGTGTGCTCATTGTAATAGCTGTTTCC
>JBDHYM010000042.1:0-17610 GCA_039811405.1 Flavihumibacter sp.
ATCCTCGCTTCGTCGATGATATCTCCTTTTTCGAAAATATAATTGGGTGCTTTTTCGATGTCTTTCAGGTTTTCGAGGTTGCCCGCATAGGTCAGCGCATCGAGGTTCACGATGGTATAGTGCGGATACCTGGTTACCATCCGGCGCACCACGTGCGATCCGATAAAGCCGGCGCCGCCGGTGATTACGATTGTCTTTGATTCGTTGCTCATTATAAACTCCAATAAGGACGTGAATGAATCTTGCTTCGGTATATTCCCTTCAGGTCAACCACCACGCCATGCGGTTTGGTGATCGCTGCAAAATAGGCATCGTCGAATTTCATATACGGCTCGTGCGGCACCGTTACAACTACCGCATCGTATTGCCCTTTGGGCGCCTCGCTCAGCTCCAGCTCGTATTCATGGCGCACCTCGGCCGCTACTGCGTAGGGGTCAACCACGTCCACCCCGATATTAAACGCGCGTAACTCGGCTACCGTATCAGTGATCTTCGAATTTCTTATATCGCTTACATTTTCCTTGAAAGTGACGCCCATTACCAGCACCCGCGGGTTATCGGCCTGCCTGAGCACGTATTTAATGATTTTCCGGGCCAGGTATTTGGCCATATCATCGTTGATATACCGGCTGGCGGCTATAACACGGCTCTGGTATCCCAGCGAAGCAGCCTTGTGCGTCAGGTAATAGGGGTCCACGCCAATGCAATGACCACCTACCAGCCCCGGATGAAACTTCAGAAAATTCCATTTGGTGCCTGCTGCTTCCAGCACTTCATAGGTGTTGATCCCTATGCGATCAAAAATCAGGCTGAGCTCGTTCATCAGCGCGATGTTCATATCGCGCTGGGTGTTCTCCACAATTTTACTGGCCTCGGCTACTTTGATCGAAGAGGCGCGGTGCACGCCTGCATCAACCACGAGCTCATACACTTTTGCCACCTGTTCAAGCGCTTCGGCATTGTTACCCGAAACCACTTTTACCACACTGCGCAGCGTATTCTTTTTATCGCCGGGGTTGATCCGCTCGGGCGAATATCCCAGGCTAAAGTCTTCTCCCATCTTCAGCCCCGACTGCTGCTCCAGCACCGGCAGGCAGTCTTCTTCGGTACATCCGGGATAAGTAGTCGATTCGAATACCACGTAGTCGCCTTTCTTCAGCACCGAACCGATGCTTGCCGATGCCGCCAGCAGCGGCTTCAGGTCGGGCACATTGTATTTGTCGACGGGCGTAGGCACCGCTACAATAAAAAAAGAAGCTTCTTTCAATGCATCGAGATCGCTGGTGAAAATGATATCGCACCCCCGGAACTTCTCCGGCTCTACTTCTTTGCTGGGGTCGATGCCATTTTTCATCAGCTCCACTTTAGCGGGATTGAGATCGAAACCAATGACCGGTATTTTCCTGGCAAATTCCAACGCCAGCGGTAAGCCGACATACCCCAGTCCTATAACGGCCAGTTTTGTTTTCTTACCTGTTAAATCGTCGTAAACGCTCATTTATGAATGCTTTTAAACTCCTTGGGCTGCCTGAGCCATTCCGCGGGGGGCAGCGACTTGAAATAGTCGTAGGTGATCTTCACCCCTTCTGCCCGCTTCACGGTCGGCTCCCAGCCCAACAACGCTTTGGCCTTGCTGATATCCGGCTTTCTTTGTTTCGGATCGTCTTTCGGCAAAGGCTTATACACAATTTTTTGGGTGGTACCCGTCAGTTTGATGATCTCTTCGGCAAACTCCTTCAGGGTAATCTCATCGGGATTGCCGATGTTCACGGGATAGGCATAGTCGCTTAACAGCAGCCGGTAAATGCCTTCCACCAGGTCGGCCACATAACAGAACGACCGGGTTTGGGATCCGTCACCGAATACGGTAAGGTCTTCGCCGCGCAGGGCCTGGCCAATGAAGGCGGGCAAGGCACGGCCATCGTTTAGCCGCATCCGCGGACCATATGTATTGAATATGCGAACAATTCTCGTTTCCACCTGGTGAAAGGTATGATAGGCCATGGTGATCGACTCCATGAAACGTTTGGCTTCATCATATACACCCCTTGGTCCCACCGGGTTCACATTGCCCCAGTATTCTTCCGTCTGCGGATGCACCAGCGGATCGCCATACACCTCGGAAGTGGATGCTACCAGCATCCTGGCATTTTTCGCTTTGGCGAGTCCCAGGCAGTTGTGCGTGCCCAAGGCGCCCACCTTCAGCGTTTGAATAGGGATTTTCAGGTAATCGATCGGGCTTGCCGGCGAAGCAAAATGGAGAATGTAATCCAGCTCTCCCGGAACGTGTATGAACTTGCTTACGTCGTGGTGGTAGAACTCGAAATTCGAGAGCTTGAACAGGTGCTCGATGTTCCGCAGATCGCCTGTGATAAGGTTGTCCATGCCGATAACATGGTAACCTTCGGTGATGAACCGGTCGCATAAATGCGACCCGAGAAAGCCGGCAGCGCCGGTTATTAATACTCTTTTTGCAGCCATGGGTAGTTATTCAGCGGTTAAAAAACTGGTTTACGGCCTATGCTTTCATAGTGGAAACCAAGTTCAGCGATGGCAGCGGTGTCAAACAGGTTTCTCCCGTCGAAAATGGTTTTGGTTTTCAGACTGGTTACAATCTTGAGGAAATCGGGCGTACGGAATTCATTCCATTCGGTAGCGATGATCAATGCATCGGCGCCTTTAAGGGCATCGTACTGGTTCTCGGAAAAGCTGATCTTATCGCCTATCAACTGCTTTACATTTTTCATGGCTTCAGGGTCAAAGGCGGTTATCGTAGCGCCCGCTGCCAACAGTGCCTCGATCATGTACAGTGCCGGCGCTTCGCGTATATCGTCGGTATTCGGTTTAAAAGCCAGTCCCCATAAAGCGAAATGTTTTCCCTGCAGGTTATTATCGAAATAGGCCTTGATCTTCGGTATAAGGTGCAGCTTCTGCTTTTCATTCACCTCCATCACGGCATTCAGTATTCTGAACGGATAATTCACTTCGTTCGATGATTTCACCAGGGCCTGCACGTCTTTGGGAAAGCAGGAGCCGCCGTAGCCGATACCCGGGAACAAAAAGCGCTTGCCGATCCGGTCATCGCTGCCGATGCCCCGGCGCACCATGTCAACGTCTGCATTCAGCTTTTCACACAACTGCGCGATCTCATTCATGAATGAAATCTTGGTAGCCAGAAAAGAGTTCGCCGCATACTTAGTCAGCTCGGCCGACCGTTCGTCCATATAAATAACCGGGTTGCCCGACCGCACAAAGGGTGCATACAGGTCGCCCATCAGCTTGCGCGCTTTATCGCTGCTAACACCGATCACTACCCGATCGGGTTTCATGAAATCCTCTACCGCCACTCCTTCCCGCAAAAACTCGGGGTTGGACACCACATCAAATTCAACCTTTGCATTCTTCGCCACGGCGGCGCGCACTTTTTCAGCAGTGCCTACCGGTACCGTGCTTTTATCCACCAGCACCTTATAGTCTTTCAATAACTTGCCGATGTCTTCGGCGCAACCCAATACATATTTCAGATCGGCCGAACCGTCTTCACCCGGCGGCGTGGGCAGCGCCAGGAAAACGATCTGCGCTTCTTCAATGCCTTCCGCCAGTTGTGTGGTGAACTTCAGCCGCCCTTCTTTCAGGTTACGCAAAAAAAGTTTTTCCAGTCCCGGCTCGTAAATAGTGATCTCCCCGTTCGACAACTTGTCAACTTTGCTCTTGTCTATATCCACGCAAAAAACCTCGTTCCCTGTTTCTGCAAAACAGGTTCCAGTCACCAACCCAACATATCCTGTTCCAACAACTGCAATCTTCATAGCTTAATGATTATGGTAAAAATGATAAAACGGTTTCAGTGATATAGGCAAGCTGTTCCTGGTCGAGCTCCGTGTGCATGGGCAGCGAAATCACGCGGCTGGTAAGCCAGTCGGTAACCGGCAATACCTGCTCGCCCGACCCGAAGGCGGCAAACATTTTCTGCCGGTGCGCGGGCACCGGGTAATAGATCATCGACGGTATTTTCTTTTCTGCCAGGTATTGGTGCAATGCATCGCGGTCGGCGCCTTCCACCAGCAGCGTGTACTGGTGAAATACGTGTTTGTTATTCGGGTAACGGACCGGAACGGTGAGGTTTGGATGACCGGCAAAAGCCTTGTCATAGTAATCTGCCGCCGCGCGCCGCGCCGCTATATAGGCATCCAGCCGCGGCAATTTGATGTTCAGCACCGCCGCCTGTATGCTGTCGAGCCGGCTGTTGCAGCCAACGAGGTCGTGGTAATAACGCACCGACTGCCCGTGATTGGCGATCATGCGCATCTTCGCCGCCAGCGCATCGTCATTGGTGCAGATCGCACCGCCGTCGCCGTAACAGCCGAGGTTTTTTGACGGGAAAAACGAGGTGCAGCCGATGGTGCCGATCGCGCCGGTTTTTTTCCTGGTTCCATCGCTGAAATAATAGTCGGATCCGATGGCCTGGGCATTGTCTTCAATCACAGGGATGTTATACTTCTGTGCAATGGCCATGATCTTTTCCATATCTGCCGCCTGTCCATACAGGTGTACCGGTACGATGGCCTTTGTTTTAGGCGTGATGGCTTTTTCGAGCGCTTCGGGGTCCATGCAAAAACCCGCTTTGTCCACTTCCACAAACACCGGCTTCAAACGCAGCAGGGCCACTACTTCGGTGGTGGCGATATACGTAAAAGAAGGCGTAATCACTTCGTCGCCCGGCTCCAGTCCCAGCGCCATCATGGCAATTTGCAGGGCGTCTGTTCCGTTGGCGCAGGGGATAACGTGTTTTACCGACAGGTAATTTGCCAGCGCTCCTGTAAAATCCTGCACCGCCTTGCCGTTGATAAAAGCAGTATTGTCGATGACTTCGTGAATGGCTGCATCCACCGCTTCTTTGATATGCGTATATTGACGCTTTAGATCGACCATTTGTATCGGATGCATGCTGCCTGTTTTTAAAATGCGCACAAAAATAGCAAAATATAGGTAGGGTGAAAGTTTGAATTTAGTTTTGTATCAGTTTAACCCTTTGATTCCGTGAGCATTCTACTATATAATATTTTTCTACTTCTCTATGCCGGCGGCGTACGGATCGTTGCCCTTTTCAATCCAAAAGCGAAACGCTGGATAGAGGGAAGGCAAAACTGGGCCTGCCGCCTGGAACGGCAGTTGGCGACGAGGCAAAAACGCCCGTTGTTATGGATGCATTGTGCATCGCTGGGAGAATTTGAACAGGGACGTCCCGTATTGGAGGCCATAAGAGCAAAATACCCTGATTATCAAGTATTAATAAGCTTTTTCTCGCCCTCGGGCTTCGAGGCGCGAAAAGACTACGCGGGGGCTGACTGGGTAGTATATCTTCCGATGGACAGCGCCCGGCATGCAAAGCAATTTGTGCAATTGCTGCAACCGGCGCTGGTATTGTGGGTTCGTTACGAATTTTGGTATTATTACCTGAACGAGCTGCATAAGCAGAAAATACCCGTTTTGCTGGTCTCGGGACTGTTCCGCCCCTCGCAGCCCTTCTTTCGCTGGTATGGTGCCCTGCACCGGCACATGCTGTTTTGCTTCAGGGCGCTGTTTGTACAGCAGCCGTCTTCTGTAGCGCTCGCCAAAAGCATCGGTATTAGCGCAGTGTATCTTACAGGCGATACCCGGTTCGACCGCGTATCGGCAACTGCCTCCACGCCCATCGACCTGCCGGAAATAACCTCCTTTATCGCGGGGCGGCCTACCCTGGTAGCGGGCAGTACCTGGCCCGAAGACGAAGAAGAGCTCGACCATTACTGCAATACCCGAACCCGTTATTGCTATATCATCGCACCGCACGAGATCAGCGAAGAGCACCTGACGGACATTGAAAAACTGGTGCACAACAGCATCCGTTATTCTGCCTGGAAGAAAGAACCACAGCCCGGTCACGCTTTCCGGGTATTGATCATCGACAATATCGGGTTGCTGTCGCGCCTGTATAAATATGCCGACCTTGCTTATATCGGGGGCGGATTCGGCGGCGATGGGCTGCACAATATTCTTGAAGCCGCCGTATTTGGGATACCGGTTATCTTTGGCCCCGATTACGATGATTTTCCCGAGGCGGTTGAGCTGCTGGCAGCAGGTGGCGCATTTTCGGTAGAAACCGCCCTGGCGTTTGAAAAAACAGCAGATGAACTGTTTACCGATGCCGCCCGCAGGCAGCAATCGGGCCTGGCCGCCGGCGACTTCGTGCGCGGGCATACCGGGGCAACGCAAAAAATAATGGATTACATCGAGGAGAACCGTCTTCTGACCAATTGAATAAAATGACGAACGGCCTCTTTTGAATCGTCCCAGCCGAGCTTGAGCTTCAGCTCCCGTTCTATCCAGAATTCTGCTTCCTGCAGCACATGAAAGGCATTGATGGTTTTGATGCTGCGCTCGTACATCACCTCATCGCCCCTGAACAGTTCGTTGACAAATACAAAACGGTCATTGATGCCGATGGCTTTCTTTAGGTCGCGTACCGGCTCGCGCTTCAGTACTTCGGCGACTTCCACGGCATTTTGTTTCAGCTTGTCGTTCATCGAAGCAGACTGCCGGTTGCCCATCACTTCGTTCAGCTCCCTGATCTCCGTTTGGTGCGCCAGCGTGGGAATCTCCTGCATCAGGTTTTGCAGCCAGTCGTGCGAAGGCGCTTTCTCCCGTTCAGGCAGCTCCGTGTGGCGGGGCTCGGGCTGCGCAGGTGCAGGCACCGGTTGGGTGGCGGGTGTGGCGGCCACCGGCGTTACCGGTATTTCCACCGGTCGTGCCGGGCTGTTACCCGGCATTACGACTGCCACCTTGCTTTGGGGCCGGGCAGCGGGCGCAGTGGGCGGCGCATAACGGGCATGCTGCTGCAACAGGTGCTGCAGCCGTTGTACCGTTTCCAACATAGCAACCGCATCTGCCGATTGCCGGACCTGCTCCTGCAATTTGTCTACCAGCGCTTGTACGTTTTCCATTCGTTGTGATACCTTTGGGTTCGTATTGGATTTCATAAAGTTACAGAAAAGTTCATCGTTTTACATGTTCATTGAACCTATATGGCACAAGAATCGGCAGGGCTGGATTGAAGTGATCTGCGGCTCTATGTTTTCAGGCAAAACCGAAGAGCTGATTCGTCGCCTCAAACGGGCCCGGATCGCCAACCAGCGGGTGGAGATCTTCAAGCCGGCCATCGACACCCGGTACGATAACACCAACATCGTATCGCACGACGACTCGTTTATTCCTTCCACGCCTGTCGAGAGCGCCCAGTCGATGCTGCTTCTGGCCCAGAACGTGGACGTTGTCGGCATTGACGAAGCCCAGTTCTTTGACGACCAGCTACCATCGGTATGCGATCAACTGGCTGCCAGCGGGATAAGGGTGATCGTAGCCGGGTTGGACATGGATTACCAGGGGCAGCCATTCGGGCAAATGCCCTTTTTACTGGCCAAGGCAGACTATATCACCAAGTTGCATGCCATTTGTATGAAATGTGGAAACATCGCCAGTTTCAGCTACCGGAAAGTTCCGCACGGGAACCAGTTCCTGTTGGGTGAAAAAGACAGCTATGAGCCGCGTTGCCGCAAATGTTTCCACGATCCAGAATAGCCATGAAAAAGATCTTCGCCCTTCTCCGGAAAGACATATTGCTTGAGTTCAGGCAGCAGTACAGCCTGTACGGCATATTGCTGTATGTAGCCAGTACGGTATTTGTGCTATACCTGGCGATGGGGCAGCCGGAAGACCATGTATGGAACGGTCTCTTCTGGATGATCCAACTCTTCATTTGTGTAAACGGCGTTGCCAAAAGCTTTCTGCAGGAAAACCGAGGACGCATGCTGTATTATTATTCGCTGGCGGGCGCCCGCGAGTTCATTCTGTCCAAATTACTGTTCAATACCCTGCTCATGGCCGTGCTGAGTATTTTATGCTGGCTGCTTTTCAGCCTTTTGCTGGGCAACCCCGTCAGGGCCGGGCTCCGGTTTTTAGCCATTTCGCTGTTCGGGGGCTTCGGGCTGAGCCTGGTATTCACTTTTTTGAGCGCCATTGCCGCCCGCGCCCAGCAGAATGCTGCGATGATGGCCATCCTGGGTTTCCCGCTGGTGATCACACAACTGCTTCTGCTGATGAAGCTGTCTAACACCGCTTTCAGCCAGGTGCTGCAAAACAGCCTGCCGCAGATGGTTTTACTGCTGGCAGGTCTCGACGCCGCTGTGGTGGTGCTGGCCCTGATCCTGTTCCCGTTTTTGTGGAAAGACTGATGTCCGCGCTTTCCCCTAATTTTGCAGCACTCATTTCAGCTTATGCGTCTCTCCTGGTGGAAAATACTTTGTATCATACAGTTGCTTGCCCTCGCCGTGGCCGGGTTTATCGGTGGCGTACCGGCAAAACCCATTATCAACGAATCGATCCGGAACCTGTATTTCCATGTTTCCATGTGGTTTGCCATGATGGTGCTGTTCACGGTAGCCTTGGTCAATGCCATTAAATACCTGCGAACGGGCGACCTCAAATACGATATCTACGCGGTAGAATACACTTTTTCCGGAATCATTTTTTGCATTCTCGGGCTGGTAACCGGCATGATTTGGGCCAATTATACCTGGGGCAAGCCCTGGAGCAACGACCCCAAGCAAACCGGCGCCGCCATTGCCTTGCTGATCTACCTTGCCTACCTGGTGCTGCGGGGTTCGCTGACCGACATCGACAAAAGGGCCCGGGTAAGCGCGGTGTACAACGTATTTGCTTTCTTTATGCTGATCCCTACCCTTTGGGTCATTCCGCGGCTGCTGGAAAGCCTGCATCCCGGCGGCATGGGCAATCCCGCCTTTAATACCGAAGACGCCGATGTACGGATGCGGATCATATTCTGGCCCCTGGCCGTACCGGGGTGGACCCTGCTGGGCGTCTGGATCACGACCCTCCGCATCCGGGTAAAGATGCTGGAAGAAAAAAAACTACAACATGCGTAAATTTTATTTTGCTACGTTGCTCTGCGTTTTGCTGCTCTGCCTTTGCCTGCCCGGCATGGCGCAGATGCCCGATGAACCCGTCCAAATGGCAGATGGCCTTCGCGCCAGCGGCAAGATATGGGTGGTGGTGGCCGTGGTATTTACCATACTGGCAGGCCTGTTCATTTACCTGATCAGCCTCGATCGCAAGATATCGGCGCTGGAAAAGAAATAACCCCGTTTTCGATTGCTTAAACACATATAAAACAATTTCAAAAACCTACCAGCTATGTCCGCACAACACGAATACAGCTTCTTTGGAGCTGTGGAAAGGAGTTTTGACAAGGCCGCACAATTCACCAAATGGGATCCGGGTATCCTGGAACAGATCAAGCAATGCAACTCGGTTTACCGGATGCACTTCCCGGTAAAAATCGGCGATAGGATCGAAGTCATCAAAGCTTACCGCGTTCAGCATTCGCACCACAAAACACCTTGTAAAGGAGGTATCCGCTTTGCCACTTCGGTTAACCTCGATGAGGTGATGGCCCTGGCCGCCCTGATGACCTATAAATGCGCGATTGTGAATGTTCCCTTCGGCGGCGCCAAGGGCGGTATCAGCATCGACCCCAAAAAATATACCCCTTATGAGTTGGAGAAGATCACCCGCCGTTATACCCACGAGCTGATCAAAAAGAATTTTATCGGACCCGGCACCGATGTGCCTGCACCCGACTACGGTACGGGCGAACGGGAAATGGCCTGGATACTCGACACCTATCTCAGTATGAATCCCGGCGAAATAGATGCCCTGGGCTGTGTTACGGGTAAGCCGGTTACACAGGGCGGGGTGCGCGGTCGCCGCGAAGCCACCGGACTGGGTGTTTTCTTCGGCATTCGCGAAGTGTGCAATATCCCCGATGTAATGAAAAAGCTGGGATTGCCCCTGGGGGTTGAAAATAAAACCGTGGTGGTACAGGGAATGGGTAATGTTGGTTACCATGCTGCGAAGTTCTTCCGCGAAGGCGGCGCCAAAGTGATCGCCATTGCTGAATATGAAGGTGCTATCACCAATCCCGACGGACTGAACGAGGAAGAAGTATTCCAGCATCGCAAGAAAACCGGTTCTATCCTGAATTTCCCGGGCGCTACCAATATTGTTAAATCGACCGAAGCGCTCGAGCTCGAATGCGATATCCTGATCCCTGCCGCACTCGAAAACGTGATCAACGGCGAAAATGCGCCGCGCGTTAAAGCAAAGATCATCGGAGAGGCAGCCAACGGCCCGCTGACCCCCGAGGCCGACGAGGTTTTCGCTGCCAAAGGCGTACTGGTGGTACCCGATATGTATCTCAATGCCGGCGGTGTAACCGTTTCCTATTTCGAATGGCTGAAGAACCTGAGCCACGTGCGTTATGGCCGCCTGGAAAAAAGATTCACCGAGAACCAGAATAAGAATATCCTCAACCAGATCGAAGAGCTGACCGGCAAAAAAGTGAGCAGCGCCACCAAAAGCGTTATCGAGCATGGCGCCGACGAAGTGGACCTGGTGTATTCCGGCCTCGAAGAAACCATGATCACCGCCACCCGCGAAATCATCGACTGCTGGCACAACAACAGCGCTATCCCCGATATGCGTACCGCCGCCTACGTGGTAGCGATCAATAAGGTGGCGACCAGCTATGCCGAGCTTGGTATTTTCCCATAGTGGCTTCGGCGCACGCAACGATTTGGCTTTGGTTCACGCAAAGGCCGCAAAGGAGCAAAGGCCGCAAAAGAATACCCGTCGGGTGGTACCCGACGGGTATTCTTTTGGTAGTGAACTGTTTTCTTGCCCTGACTCGAGGTTACACGAGGAGATAATAACTTTGCGTCTTTGCTCCTTTGCGATCTTTGCGTGAAAGAAAAAGCCGCACATTCAGCGATACCGCAAACACAAAAGCCTCTACGCACGCAGCAGCCATCTCAGGCCTCAGACTTCCCTTTCCCCTGCCTTCCACACCGGCAACTCTCCCACCTCCTTCATTCCCTCTGTTGTTCGTTCAAAAAAATAGCTGGTAGCACCATTCGTGACAACCAGGAAGGGAACGGGTATGGCGATGTTGTAACGCAACAACTGGTGCAGGGTGTCATCGTTCAAAACGACGTCGGCACCCTTGCATTCAACCATCAGCCAGGGCTTGTGCCTGTTATCGTACACGAGTATATCGAACCGCTTGGTCAATTCACCCAGCATCATTTTTTTTTCGATGGCGATCATGGCCGCGGGATATTCTTTTGTTTGCAGGAGGTATTGAATAAAATGCTGGCGCACCCATTCTTCGGGAGTGAGCGCCACCCATCTTTTTCGGATACCGTCAAATACCTGCTCCCGGCCCTGCCAGCGCCTTAACCGGAATTTGTGATCGGGAAACACCAGTTGGATCATGCCATAAAGCTATAATGTTTTACCTTGGGAGAATGAAAACCAAGGAAGAGATCGTACAAAACTGGTTACCGAGGTACACGGGACAGGCCTTGGATGACTTTGGCAAATATATCCTGCTCACCAATTTCAATAATTATGTAGAACTGTTCGCGCAATGGAACGAAGTGGATGTGATTGGTCGGGGAAAGCCGATGCAATGCGCCACTGCGGGAGATATCACCATCGTGAACTTCGGCATGGGCAGCCCTACAGCAGCTACGGTGATGGACCTGCTCACCGCCATCGAGCCCAAAGCGGTGTTGTTCCTGGGCAAATGCGGCGGACTCAAAAAAAGGAATAAGGTAGGAGACCTGATCCTGCCCATCGCAGCCATCCGGGGAGAGGGAACATCAAACGATTATTTCCCCCCGGAAGTACCGGCCCTTCCCGCTTTCGCCCTGCAAAAAGCCGTGTCCACCACCATTCGCGACAATGGCGTGGATTACTGGACGGGCACCGTTTACACCACCAACCGCCGGGTATGGGAGCACGACGATCATTTCAAGGAGTACCTGCAGAAGATAAGGGCCTATGCCATCGATATGGAAACCGCCACCATTTTCTCCGTAGGCTTCTATAATAAAATACCCACCGGCGCGCTCCTGCTCGTAAGCGATTCGCCGATGATACCCGAGGGGGTAAAAACAGAAGAGAGCGACAAAAAGGTAACGGGAGAATTTGTGGAACGTCATATCCGCATCGGTATCGGTTCATTGCAGCAACTGATCAACGACGGGCTGACGGTTCGCCATCTCCGATTCTAATAACTATAATATGAAAAACAGTCTGATCGTACTGCTCACCATAAGTTTATGGTCGTGCAAAACCAAAGTGCCTGCTACCAGTGACCTGCCTTCCAATACCGACAAGGTGCTGGTTGGCAAGCTGGTGGTGTCGGCCCTGTGCAGCCATTTTATTGCCGTAGTGGAATCCGGCCAGGTCGATACCTCGCGCGTTACCACCTGGAAAGACGAGTCGCGCAATGCTACTTTCAACAACGCTTTCACTGTGGGCACCCGTTGCAATTTTGCCAGCCTGGGGCTGAAAGAGGGCGACCGGTTCAGCTTCGAGTTGTCCGACAACGAAATCAAAGAGACCTGCGCCGCTTGCATGGCTTATTACCCCGTGCCCGACAAGGTATTGTACCTGCGCAATGTCAAAAAACTGGCGCCCTGATTTGGAAACCCTGCTGACCATAGAAGACCTGGGCATTGCATTCAGGCGCGGCAGCCAGGTGCAATGGGCTACCTCGGGCATCAGCTTTTCCATCGGCCGGGGAGAGATCGTTGCACTGGTGGGCGAATCGGGTTCAGGCAAATCGATCACCGCGATGTCGGTGCTTGGCCTGTTGCCGCCGCATGCCGTTTATCCGTCGGGGCGCATCCTCTTTTCACCCGACGGCGCGAAGAAAACGAACCTCCTGCACATGCCCGAAGAAAAGCTCAGGCAGATCAGGGGTGCTGATATCGGCATGGTATTCCAGGAGCCAATGACCTCACTCAACCCGGTTTTTACCTGCGGCGAACAAGTGATGGAAGTAATCAGGCAGCACGAAAAAATTTCAAAAAAGGAAGCGCGCGAAAAAGTGACCAGCCTGTTCGGGCAGGTGCAGCTACCCGAACCCGAAACCATGCTGGGCAGGTATCCGCACCAGCTTAGCGGCGGCCAGAAACAGCGGGTCATGATTGCCATGGCCATTGCCTGCGACCCCCTGCTGCTGATCGCCGACGAGCCCACTACAGCGCTCGATGTAACGGTACAGAAAACCATACTCGACCTGCTGGGAAATATTTGCCGGGAACGGAAAATGGGGATGCTTTTCATCATGCACGACCTGGGCGTAGTGCAGCAGATTGCCGACAAAGTGGTGGTTATGTATGGTGGAAAAATGATGGAATCAGGCAGCGTGGAAACCATTTTCAGCAACCCCGCCCACCCTTATACGCGCGCGCTGCTTGCCTGCCGGCCCGGTTTACAGCCCAAGGGCCAGTCCCTGCCGGTGGTCAGCGATTTCTGGGACGGCGACGCGGAGGTAACCACCCGCAACGTTTTTCCACGGCTTTCCACGGCAGTAACACCCGTGCTGCCGGCGGTGGTGCAGTTTGAAAAAGAGGCCCGCTGCCTGCTCCAGGTCGAGGACCTGTCGGTTTGGTATCCCAGGCGGAAAAACTGGCTGGGAAAAACCGTTGATTATACGCGGGCGGTCGACAATATCAGCTTCGACCTTCTCGAAGGCGAAACGCTCGGCATCGTGGGTGAATCGGGCTGCGGGAAATCCACCCTTGGCCGCGCCTTGCTGCGGCTGGTACCGGCAACCACCGGGCGTATTCTTTACCAGGGCGAAGACCTCCTGGCCTTGTCGGGTCGCCGGCTGGCCGACCTGCGCACCGAAATGCAGCTGGTTTTCCAGGACCCCTATTCATCGCTCAACCCGCGCCAGCGCGTGGGTGACGCCATCCTGGAACCCATGAACTACCATAAGACCGAGGCCGACCGGCAGTCGCGCAAAGACCGGGTAGGCGAATTGCTGTCGGCCGTGAATCTTTCCCCTTCGCTCCGCAACCGCTACCCGCATGCCTTCAGCGGCGGCCAGCGGCAGCGCATCGGCATTGCCCGTGCCCTGGCCCTCCGGCCCGGGTTCATCCTGTTCGACGAAAGCGTCAGCGCATTGGATGTCAGCGTACAGGCCCAGGTGCTGAACCTCATCAACCGCCTGAAAGCCGAACTGGGGTTTACCGCGATCTTTATTTCGCACGACCTGGGCGTGGTACGTTATATCGCCGACCGGATCGTGGTCATGGAAAAGGGCCAGATCGTGGAATCGGGCGAAGCGGAAGCCCTGTTTACCCACCCCCAGCACCCCTATACCCGGAAATTACTCGAGTCGATCCCGATAAATTCTTTACCTTCGCGTGCTTTGCATATCATGCCGTAACATGAATCAACATTTACATGAAACTATCACAGTTTAAGTTCGACCTTCCCCTAAACCTGATCGCCCAGAACCCTACCAAAAAAAGAGAAGACAGCCGGATGATGGTGGTACACCGTAAAACCGGCCAGATCGAAAACAAGAACTTCCGGGATATCCTCGATTATTTCGACGACAAAGACGTATTCGTTGTCAACAACACCAAAGTTTTTCCGGCGCGTATGTATGGCCGTAAGGAAAAGACAGGCGCCAAAATCGAAGTGTTCCTGCTGCGCGAGCTGAACAAACCCAACCGCCTGTGGGATGTGATCGTTGATCCTGCCAGGAAGATCCGTGTAGGCAATAAATTGTATTTTGGCGATAACGACGAGCTGGTTGCCGAGGTAATAGACAATACCACCAGCCGGGGTCGCACCATCCGTTTCTTATGGGAGGGTACCGACGCCGAGTTCCGCGGCATGCTTGAATTTCTCGGCGAAACGCCGCTGCCCAAATACATCAAGCGCAAGCCCGACGAAGAAGACAAAGAGCGGTACCAAACCGTATATGCCAAGCACGAAGGAGCGGTTGCAGCACCCACTGCGGGACTTCACTTCAGCCGCGAGCTGATCAAACGACTGGAGATCAAAGGGATTCGTTTTGCCGAAGTAACCCTGCATACCGGTCTCGGCACTTTCCGACCGATCGAAGTGGAAGACCTCAGCAAACACAAGATGGATGCCGAATACTACCAGATCGACGACCTGGCCTGCCAGGTGGTCAACAAGGCCAAGACAACCGGTCACCGGGTTTGCTCTGTAGGCACTACCACCATGCGTGCCATTGAATCGTCGTTCACTGCCGAGAAGCTGCTGAAGCCGTCGGAAGGATGGACCAATCATTTCATTCATCCGCCTTACCAGTTCTCGATCGCCGATGCGCTGGTAACCAATTTCCATCTGCCGAAGACCAGCCTGCTGATCATGACCTGCGCCTTTGCCGGTTATGACCTGGCAATGGAAGCCTATAAAAAAGCGATCAAAGACAAATACCGCTTCTTCAGCTACGGCGATGCCATGCTGGTGATCTGATGTTCATTGTCTTTGTAAAAAATATCCTGCCTGCAAAAAAGAGGCTGCTCCCGGAATATGGAGCAGCCTCTTTTTTTACTTACTTTCAAGCCTGATTTTGCCACTATGAACCGCCTGTTACTACTTCTAGCAATGACCCTGTCAATTTCCGCTTACAGCCAGGAAGTGATTCCGCTCTACCCGGCCGACTCCATTCCCAACAGTAAGGCCAGCGACCTGAAAGAAAAAACCGAAACGCCAGGTAATGGCCGCACCCTGGTATCGAATGTAACGGTGCCTACCTTAACGGTGTACCTGCCGGCAGCGGGTACAAGCAACGGAACGGCGGTGATTATCTGCCCCGGGGGCGGCTATTGGGTGCTGGCTTCCGAGCACGAAGGCGCCGAGGTAGCGAAAACGTTTACGGAATGGGGCGTCACTGCTTTCGTGCTGAAATACCGCCTTCCGTCAGACCAAACTATGATCGACAAAACCACCGGCCCGCTGCAAGATGCACAGCGCGCCATCCAACTCGTACGCGAGAAAGCCAAGCTCTGGCAACTCGAGCCCAGGCAGATCGGCATCATGGGCTTCAGCGCCGGCGGCCACCTCGCGGGATCAGCCACCGTACACTTCGACGATCCGAAAATCACCAATCCGCTTAACACATCGTTGCGACCCGACTTTGCCATTCTGGTTTATCCGGTGATCAGCTTCAGCGATGAACTGGCGCATAAGGGTAGCCGGGAGAACCTGCTTGGCAAAGAGCCGTCGCCTGCCCAATTGAAATATTTCTCGCTTGAAACACAGGTCACCAAAAAGACACCGCCGGTTTTCCTGGTGCATGCCAAAGACGACAATGCCGTTAAGGTACAGAACAGCCTGGCCTTCGCCGAAGCGCTCGATAAAAACAAGGTAAAACACGATGCCTACTATTACGAAAAAGGCGGCCATGGGTTCGGCATGACCAATCCTACCAGCGATGTAAAGTGGATGAAATACGTGAAAGAGTGGATGTTCAACATGAACCTGATATTGCAAAAAAGAAAATAACCCGACTAATCCGGGAACACTGCCTGCTCCCGCCAGTCAGCCGCCTCCCAAAGAGGCTCTTCTTTGTATCTTTGCTCCTTTGCGGGCTTTGCGTGAACCACCCTGCCGTCATCGCCTGAAAAATCAATCCAGCCCGAACAACCCCTTGTTCAGCAACTGCAGTGTTTTCACCTTCTCGCCCGATGGGATGAGCATCGACACATTGTGCTTGCTGCCGCCATAGCTCACCATTCGTACCGGCACCGGCTTCATGGCGTCGAAAAGTTTACTGAGTATATCGCGGGTTTGCGCAATATCGTTGCCTACAATGGAAACGATCGTCTGGTCTTTGTCGACCTCTACATAGCCGAAGGGCTCCAGCTCTTTTACGATCGAGGGCAGAAAACTGTCGTTGTCGATGGTTAACGAAACAGCCACCTCCGAGGTGGTTACCATATCGATGGGCGTACGGTATTTCTCAAATACCTCGAATATCTTCCGCAAAAAACCATAGGCCAGCAGCATGCGGCTGCTTTTGATATTGATGGCGATGATGCCGTCTTTGGCGGCTACCGCCTTTACGCCTACCGAACCGGCATCCTGGGTAATCACGGTGCCTGCCGCCTGCGGTTGCATGGTATTGAGCAGCCTTACCGGCACTTTTTCCAGTTGCGCGGGCCAGATACAGGTGGGATGCAAAATCTTCGCGCCGAAATAGGCCAGCTCGGCCGCCTCTTCAAAGCTCAGTTGCTCAACAGGTATTGTTTTGCCCACTACGCGCGGGTCGTTGTTGTGCATGCCGTCGATATCCGTCCATATCTCACATACCGTGCAATGCGCCGCCGCCGCTACTAACGATGCCGTATAGTCGCTGCCGCCGCGCTTCAGGTTATCTACTTCACCGCGCACATTCCGGCAGATATATCCCTGCGTGATGAAAAGAGTAATGCCCGGATGCGAGGCCAGCACGGGTATCAGCTTCTGCCTGATGGCCGGCACCTGTGGTTCGTCGTTCGCGTCGATGCTCATGAACTCCAGTGCGGGTACCAGGGCATGTTTGATATTTTTTTCTTCGAGATAAGCGGAAAACAGTTTCGTGCTCATCAGCTCGCCCTGCGCCAGGATGTCTTTGTTCAGCGCCTCGTTGAAGGAAATACGCGTGATGATATT
>JBDHYM010000043.1:0-17609 GCA_039811405.1 Flavihumibacter sp.
CTGCAATCACCGATCTTTTCCAGCACAATCTGGTAGAGATCCCGGTTGAACTCTTCGGCCGGATCTTCCGACGGCTTGACCTTGAAACCGCCTATGATCAGCCCGGCGAGGTGTTCCAGCTTGCCCGTTCTTTTCAGGCTCCAGAACATGCGGTCGATGCTGTAAAGGTATTCGCCCGTGTCTTCCAGGAAGAGGATTTTGTTACGAGTGGTCAGATCCGATACGGAACCGGCAAGGGTCTCGAGGGTTTTACAGTTACCGCCTACCAGTTCGGCGAGGGCCGCGCCGGGCCGGTTATTGGCATTGGGCGGCAGGCTGAACTGCATGGGCCGCCCCAGCAGTGCATCGCGTATCGACAAAATGGTAGCCTGCTGCTGCGGGTCGGCTTTATCCCATATATCCGGAAAGCTGTTGCACATTTTTGAATGGATCGACGCTACCCGCACAACGCGGTTCAGGTGGGCGTGTAATACGGTAACATCGCTGAAGCCGATGATCCATTTGGGTTGCGTATGCAGGCTGCTGAAGTCGAGATGATCGATGATGCGCACTCCGCCGTAGCCGCCGCGCGCACAAAGAATGGCTTTCACCGACGGGTCGTTCAGCATCTCCTGGAAATCGGCCGTCCGCTCTTCGTCGCTGCCCCCGAAAGTGCCGTCGCGCCGGCCGATGGTGCGCCCGATGCTGACCTTGAATCCCCATGCCTGCAGGCGCTCGATCGCGGGCTGGATCTCGGGCGGCGTAATATAACCGGCGGGGGAGGTAATGCCCACCGTATCGCCCGGCAGGAGATAAGGAGGCACCACCAGGGGCAGCTCCGCGGCTTCAGGGGGATCGTTCCGCCAAAGCCGGCCGGCGGGCGCGGGCAGCAGCCCCAGCAGGCTGTGCCGGAGAAAATGTTTACGGTTCATGTGATAAAACTAAAAAATAGTTGACCGTTTGCCGTTGACTTTATTGATTAGGTTTGTTATTCAAATAGATTTCATCTATCATGACCCTGGTACAACTGGAATATGCGGTGGCCGTTGATACGCACCGGCATTTTGCGGCGGCGGCGGCAAGTTGTTTTGTTACGCAACCGACGCTGAGCATGCAGTTGCATAAGCTGGAAGAGGAGTTGGGTATTAAAATATTCGACCGCAGCCGGCAGCCGGTAACCCCCACGGCCGTGGGGGAGCTGTTTTTGCAGCATGCGCGGAAAGTGCTGGCAGAAGCCAGGATGCTGGAAGACGTGGTAAGGGAGAAACAGGATCGCATCGACGGTGAGCTGCGGCTGGCCATCATCCCCACCCTGGCACCCTACCTGCTGCCGCATTTCCTGCCGCATTTTATCAGGCACTATCCTGCTGTGCAGTTGAAGGTAAAGGAGATGACCACCGACCAGGTGATTGACGCCCTGCTCAGGGGCCAGGCCGATATCGGGCTGGTGGTGACGCCGCTGGGGCATGCAGGCATCCGGGAAGAAGTATTGTTTTACGAGGAAATGCTGGCCTATGTATCGCGTAAGCACGCGGCCTATAAAAAGACCTATATGCTGGCCAACGATATCGACGTGCGCGAGTTATGGTTGCTGGAAGAAGGCCACTGCCTGCGGTCGCAGATGCTGAATATCTGCGAGCTGCAGGCGGCGCAGAAAAACCTGTCCCTGTTTGAATATGAGGCGGGCAGCCTGGAGACCCTGAAGAAAATGGTGGAGACCAATCACGGCATCACCATTTTGCCTGAGCTGGCCACGCAAGACATGACTGCGGCGCAGTCGCGCCTGCTGCGCCATTTCAGGAGCCCGGCCCCCATGCGCGAGGTCAGCCTGGTTACGCCTAAAAATTTCGTGAAGCAGAAGCTGTTCCGCGCGGTGAAAGCATCTATTCTCAACAACCTGCCCGAAAAAATCAGAAAGAACAAGGCGCGAAACCTGGTGCCGGTGGATATATAAATCTTTCGGCAAGACCGGCCAAAACACATTATTTTCAGTAAACCAAATTCCTCGTTATGAAAAAGATTGTCTGCTTCCTGCTGGTGGCCGGCTTGCTCCCGGGACTTCACAGCTTCGCGCAAAACGGCGATGACCAGAAGCTGGGGCTGCCCGGCGATAACCTGAACCTGTATGCGGTCATGAAGCTGTTCCAGGAATCGCCTACGCTGGAAACCTTTGAAAAAAAGCTGAACGAAGAAGACAACAAGATCAATAACCTGGATTTAAACGGCGACGACCAGATCGATTATATCAGGGTGACCGACCAGGTAGAGGGCAAGGTGCACAACATTGTGCTGCAGGTGGCCGTCAATGAAAAAGAAACCCAGGATGTGGCGGTGTTTACCGTCAGCAAAGACGACGACGGGCAGGTAAGCATTCAACTGACGGGCGATGAGGAGCTGTATGGCAAAGACTATATCATAGAGCCCAATGTGGCCGAGCCGGGCTCAACGCCGAACCCGGGCTATACCGGCGGTACCCCCACTGCGAATCAGGTACGTAAGCTCGATGACAAGGAGATTGTGGTGAACCAGGTATCGGCTGCCGAAATCAACCAGTGGCCGATTGTGCAGGTCATATACGTGCCCACGTACAGCCCCTGGCATTCGCCTTATTATTGGGGCCATTATCCAGGCTGGTGGCGGCCCTGGCGCCCCTTGTTCTGGGATTATTATTTTGGCTATCATTACAACTATTATCGCTTTTACTGGGGCTGGTACCGTCCCTGGCCGCACCATCGCAATCCCTGGTGGAACGATTATTATTACCGCCCGCACCGTTCGGTATCGGTTACCGTGAATGTGTACCGAACAGGCGGTCGTTACCAGAATACTTATTCCCGTCCTGATATGCGTAGGCAGGGTATGTCTGATTTCACCAAGACGCATCCGAAGCAGCCGGTGCTGCGACCCGGTCTCAACAAACCCGCGCCGCGTCCGCCTGTATCGCGTCCCGCACCGGGGGCGGGCAATGCCACACGCCCGGCGCGGCCAGGAACCAGGCCATCCAACCCCGGCACGCGTCCCAACCCGGCTGTGCGCCCTGGCAATCCATCCACTCGTCCGGCTCCCAAGCCACAGCCCACCCAGCGCCCCGTGACCCGGCCGGCCCCGTCTACCCAACGTCCATCGCCCGCTACGCGCCCGGCGCCATCGACGCGGCCTGCGACCCGTCCGTCGCCTACGCCGCGTACAGGCACGCCGTCGAAGCAGCCGGCTACGCGGCCAGCCACGAGGCAGGGCAGCAACTGACAGGGCAGCGCCAGACCTACTTTACCACCAGCACTCTAAACGTTCCAGGCTTTACCGCCGGGCGTTTTCCCGGTTCTGTCGCCGGCTCTAATTCGGCTGCGGGTAAATAGATGGTATGGGTCGTTTCATCAAGCCCAATTGTCCGGGCGCTTTTTAATGTAGCCATATTTGCCTCCACCGTAAAGCTGTCGGCGTTTTTTTCTTTAATAATGGTCATGGTGCCCGCTCCGTTGGACGTAAATATTTCTTTGGTGCCGTTATCAAAGGCAACACCGTCGCATCCTTCACCGATGGGCATTGTTGCGACGATCTTTCCGTTTGCTGCATTCAGCACAACCAGGGTCTTTTCACAACCGGCGAAAAGGCGTCGGGTAGATTTGTCGAAAGCCAGACCGGTGGGGCCTTCTGCCGGCGCCAGCGACCAGCGATGCACCACTGCATTTTTCTTCATGTCCACCACCACAATTTCACTTTTGTCTTCAATGTTCACATACACCATACCCTTGCCATCAGATACGGCGGTTTCAGGCCTGCCCCCCACTTGGATGCTGCCAACCAGCTTGTCTGTTTTCGGATCAATGATGGAAAGATCTTTACTGCGGCCGTTGCAGGTGATGATCTTCCCCGACCAGGCTTCATAAAAAACAGCGTCGGGATTTTCACCGGTGGCGATTCTCGCCAATTCCTTATGTGTTGTAATATCAAATACCGTTACATTGTTGGTATTGCCATTGCTGGTATAGCCTTTGTTAAGTGCTGCTACGAAAGCAATGCCATGCACGCCGTCGGTATTGGAAATAACGCCGACCGAATCGCCGGTGATTTTGTTGATGATATTTACCTGGCTGCGGTTTGAAACATACAAATTGCCATCGGGGCCAACGGCGATATAATCCCATTTCCCCAGGCCATGCACGGGGAATGACTGTTTTACCTCGTAGCGATGTTGTGCCAATAAGCCGTTACCGGCGAAAAGCAGGGCAGCCAGCAGCACTGGCAGGGTAGTGTGTTTCATGTTATTGTTGTTTTGGGGGAATTGTCATGGGGAATATCTTTCCGGAACAAAAGCCGGAGCATGGACGGAAACACGATCAATAGCAGCGGCAATGCCACTATAAAGCCGCCGATCACAGCAATGGCCAACGGCTGGTGCATCTGGGCGCCGGTACCGATGCCCAGCGCCAGTGGCAGCAGCGCAATGATGGCGCCCAGCGCGGTCATCAGTTTCGGCCGAAGCCGGGTGGAAATGGAATAGATGATGGCGTCATCCACGCCTAATGTATGGTGGTTCTCCCTGAATTGTAAAAAGGTGAAAATGGCATTTTCGCCAATGATGCCGACGATCATGATCAGCCCGGTATAGCTGCCTACATTCAAAGGGGTATGGGTAAGGTACAAAGCCAGGTAGCTTCCGGCAATGCCCAGTACCGATACGGCCAATATGATAAAAGCGACCCTGAATTCGCGGAACAGGAAAAGAATTACACCGAACACCAGGAAGCTGGCAATAATGAGTATGATCAGCAATTCGCGGAAAGAGTTTTGTTGCTCGGCATAAGCGCCTCCGTAGCTGATATGGTAGCCGGCGGGCAACGCTATTTTAGCGCCGATCTCCTGTTGTATTTCGCGTATCACCGTGCCGAGATCCCGGTTTTCGAGGCGGGCTGTCACTACCCCCATCGACTGGAGATTTTCTCTTTGTATTTCTGCATCACCGGCCGTTGTTTTTATAACCGCGAGTGATGAGAGTGGTAATGCGTTCCCGGCGGGCAGGAATATTTTCAGGTTGCTGATGCCGGCGATGCTTTGGGTACGGCTTCCGGGGTACAGCAGCCGTATCAGCGTCAACTGTTCTTTTTCCTGTACAGCGCCCGCTACATTACCCGACAGTGCAGCTTGTACCTGCTGCTGCAAGGCAGCGGGTGTCAGCCCGAATTGTGCAAGCTTGGTATAGTCGGGCTGGATGCTTACCGAAGGTCCGGCGATAACGATCCCGTCAAACACATCTGCCGTGCCCTGTATGTTTGTGACCAGCTCCGCGACCTGCCTGGAAAGGTTTTGTAACCTTTGCTGGTCATCGCCGAATATTTTTATCTCGACGGGTTGCACCGAGCTCATCAGGTCGCCGAGCATATCGCCGATGACCTGGCCGAAATCTATACGCAATGCCGGTTGTGATGATTCTATTTTCTGCCGGATATCGGCGATCACTTCATCGGTTGTTTTGTTGCGGTTCTTTTTGAGTTGAATGAGGTAGTCGCCCGTGTTGGACTCGGTGATGAAAAAACCCATTTGGGTGCCGGTTCGCCGCGAATAGGCAGCCACTTCGGGCACCTGTTGGATGAGCTTTTCCGCTTCCCGCAGCATCCGGTCTGTTTCTTCCAGCGAGGTGCCGGGCGGAGAGGCATAGTCAAGCACAATGCTGCCTTCATCCATTTCAGGTAAAAAGCCGGTTTCCAGTTTCGGCAGGATAAAATAAACGGCCAATGCCAAACTGCCCGCCATCATGAAACTGATCCACGGCCGCTGTATAAAGAACGACACCCATTTCTGCTTATGCACCAGGTGCGCGGCGGACGCTTTGTGGTTGCTTTTCCCGGTTTTTCGTGACAACAGCAAATAGATCACCGGCAATCCAATCCAGGTAACCAGGAATGAACAAACCAGTGTAATGATCATGGTATCTGTCATTACCTTGAAGTAGGCGCCTGCGACGCCGGTCATCAGCACGAATGGCAAAAAGATCACAATGGTGCTGACCGATGAACCCACCATAGCGGGGAATAAATAATGAATGGCTTTTTGCAGCAGGGTGGTCGTTGGCTCACCGGGGTGCTCCTCGTGCGTGCGGTGTATCTGCTCCACTACCACGATGGCGTCGTCAATGATAAGCCCGATGGCGGCGGCGATAGCGCCGAGCGTCATGATATTCAGCGTGTAGCCGATGGCGTACAGTACGGTTAATGTGAGCCCCAGGGTAACGGGAATGGTGAGCAGTATGGTGGTGCTTGCTTTTAAAGAGCGCAGGAAAAGAATGGCGACGACAATGGCCAGCAACAGGCCTATCCAGAGGCTGTCCGACACGCTTTTAACGGCATCCTGCACAAAATCTGCCTGGCGGTAATAAGGTTGTATCGTAACGTCTTTGGGCAATGTTTTTCTGAGCGCCGCCACTTTCTTTTCCATATCGGCCGAGAGCCGGATCAGGTTGGCCGCCGGCTGTTTGATAACAGCCACCAGCACCGCATCTTTTCCATTGGCGTTGATCCGCGTATATTCCACCGCCTCATTTACGGAAACCTTTGCAATATCGCGGAGGTGTATTATCCGCGTGCCGTTCGCCCTGATCACGATATTGTCCAGGTCGTCGACGGTATGCACCCTGGCATCGGTGACCGTCAGGTATAAGAATTTATAGTCGGACAGGTAGCCGTTCGACTGGATAAAATTCGTGGCGGCCAGCGCTGTTAACACAGCATCAGGGCTTATTCCCGCCGATATCATTTTTTGCTGATCCATCTCCAGCCAGTATTCCTTCGATTTACCACCAATGATCCTTACTTCCGACACGCCTTCCACCTGCGAAAGAAAAGGCTTGATGGTATAGTTCGCGAGTAATTTTAATTCTATGGGTGTTTTGGAATGGCTTTCCAGCGTATAACCCATTACCGGTAATATGGAAGGATTCATTTTTTCTACCGATACCTGCAAGCCCGGCGGCAGTTGATTGTTTGCCTGGCTGATCCTCGATTCGATGCGTTGCACCGCCAGGTCGATATCGGCATTCCAGTTAAGAAAAGCGGAAATTTCGCAGGTGCCTTTACTGGTTGAGCTCCTGATATACCTGAGGTCGGGAGCCTGCTTTATCGCGTTTTCCAACGGCTTGGTTACCGTGATCATCATCTTGTCTACCGGCTGCAGCCCGGCGTCGGCAATGATCTTTATTTTAGGGAAAGTGATCTCAGGGAAAAGCGCGGTCTGCCTGTTGTAAGAAAACAGTCCCAGCCCGATGATCAGTACCAGCAATACGCTGATGGGGTTCTTGTATGAAACAAAAAAATTATTCATGCAACCGTTTATTGGTTTTCAATGGTTACATGAGCGGTATCGGGTAAGCCGTAATTGCCGGTCACTACTATTTTGTCGCTGTCGCCGAAGGGCGGGTCGGTTATCTCCACACGCCCGTTTGATTCAATGCCTTTTTTGACCGATACTTTTACGGCTGTTGTGCTATCTGTTATTTTCATTACCCAAAAGACCGTTTGGGTTTCGTCGGTGATGACGGCGGCTTTGGGCAGGGAGATCACCGACGGCCTGTCGTCTTTTATGATTTTTACTTTGGCGATGAGGTTTTCGGGTATCACGTGGTCGGGGTGCACCCGTATCGTTATCCGTTGTGTTTGCGTAGCTGAATCCATTACTGGCATGGCATGATCGATATGCCCATTCAGCTTTTCACCATCGGGTAATATCAATTCGAGGTTTTTTTTGTTTATCACAAAGGGCCGCAGCTCATAGGGCATGTCGAGCAGGAAAACAAAGCTGCTTTTATCTGTGATGATCGCCAGTTGTTCTCCGTCTTGCACATAATCGCCTGGCTGGTGGTCGAGCTGGGTAATGAACCCGCTGCTGCTTGCCCGAATGGTATTCCGGCCGGAAAAGTGGAAGGAGCTGTCGAGCGAGTTGATCGTATTTCCCAGGGCGGTAGCTTCTTTTGTTTTGATGGAAAACAGTACCTGCCCGTGTTGCACATACTGCCCCAGGTGGATATTCCCGGCATTCAGGTACCCGGTGGTATTTGATTTGACGAAGCTTTTCAGCAGGTAAGAAGAAATCGCATTCAACTCGATATAATCGGTCATCGGCTCATGGCTTACGGAGGTGACCGTAACCGGTGTAATTACATCGGTATTGCCTTCCTCGGCGGCCGCCTGCCGGGAATGGCAACTGGTAAACGTACACCAGGCGGATAGTGTAAAAACGATGGATAAACGGGTGATGCTCATGGTTAGATCAATATTATCTGCTCCAATAATTTATCTGGTTTATGATCAGCCAGCGATTTGTTCTGTTTTGTGTAAACAGGTTTTTGGCCGTCAGGTAATTGTTCAGGGCGATCACCAGGTCGGCGATCCGAACATCGCCTGTTGTCAGTAATCGCAGGTGGGCTTTGATCAATCCCTCCGAATACTTCACCTGGTCGTTTATCTCGTCAATCAGCTCTTCCGTACCTTTTAATTGTTCGGATAGCTGCCCGATCTGCTGTTGATATTGGCGGGTGAAGAAGCTGCGGTAAGACTGGCGGGTGCGTTCCGCAATGTCAATTTTGCCGTACTTCATTTTTCGTTGCTTTCCGTCATAGATGGGCAGGTTGAGCGTCAGCCCGATGCCGGTGCCGAAATTCCTGTAGGGCGTATAAACAAGGGATGAACTGTATCCGCCATCGGCAAAAACATTGGCTTTGGGCTTATAGCTGTAGCCGATCAGTTTTCGGCTGTTGATATTCTTCAGGCTGTCGAGGCTGTATTGCCTGAAAAAAACGGAGTTTTCGGGGTCGGGCAGGTTGTTGAGTGTAATGGACGGCTCCGCTAGTTTCCCGTCGCGACTGTCATTGATGCCACACAGATACATCAGCGCTGCGTAATCGCTTTTGTATTGAATGCCGGCTTGTTTCACCGCCAGTTTTTGTTGCTGAAACGTAACCAGGAAGGTGAGGTAATCTGTTTGTTTGTAGATATTGTTTTGGGTCAGCTTTTTCAGGATCGTGTCTTCTTTCTGAAGAAGGCCGTACACTTCTGTCGTAAAGTTCAACTGCTGCCAGTCGCCGAAGGTGGTAATGTATTGCGCCGCCACTGCTCTCTTAATATCCTGCTCGGCTATTTCGGCGGTGTTTTTTATGCCGCTGGTGTTCAGCCTGACCGCGTCGAACTGCGCTTCGAGATTTCCCCTGCTTACCAATGCCTTGTTTAGGCCCACCAGGGCGCTGATATTGGCGCCGTTGGTGATGGCATTGTCGTAACCCCATCCCTTTATTACCGGTGCATAATAATTATTGCCTGTTCCGTTTACCTGTGGCTTATAGGCGGCGCGTATTAATGAGCTGTCTATTTTAGACAACGCCACCTGGTTGTTATAGTCGTACAGCAACGGGCTGTTGGATAAAGCCTGGGTAATATAGTATTCAAGCGTATTGTTTTGTGCATTTGCCGTAAAGGCGCACAAGAGCAGCAGCAGGACTGAATACCTTTTTAGCTTGCGCATAATAAAATAAGGATAACCGTTATCCTTTCTGCTCCTTAATAAAATTTCCCTGTGCGTCAAAGATCAGGTCCACGCCGTTTACTTCCGCTTCATAAGTAACTACTCCACCCGGACTGGTGATTTTGGCGGCTTCTTTAATCTTAGCCCCCTTGTAATGGCTTTTAACGTAAGAGGTGGCTGCGGCCGGAAGGCTGGTAACGGGGATTTCTTCTTCTGTTTCTTTCCAGCCGCCCTTGCTGTCGAATACGGCGGACATTTCTTTATTCTGCTGCACAAAATTTACTTCATAACCGTTCCCTTCTTTTTCCCACTTTACCTTGGATGTGCCGGGAAACGCTTTTTCAAAAGCTGCCTTTACATTTTCGGGCGGCGTAATGGATTTGCCGTTCTTTTCTTGCGCGAACAGGCCCAGGCAAATGGTATTTGCCAGCACGATGGCCATGAATGTCTTCTTCATAACTACTGATTTTTTGGTTGATGGACCAAATCTATAAGGCAATTTTGAAGACTTTTGGCAGACGCCCCGGTTGCCGGAAATAGCAACTCTTTTCTCTTATCTCAATAGCCGATGCGGCCTTTTTCGTCGTCGTTGTTATCGCCGTGCCGGTTCTTCCTGGCGAAGTTTTCCTTTCCAAAACGAACGCCGAGCGACAGCCCAAGCCGTTGTGTATCCGTTTCGAAACGTTGTGTATAGCTGCTTTGCGGCAGCCCCACTGAATAGTTCCGGTTTACCCAGGTATGGAATATGTCGTTGGCGAAAAAACGGAGCGATAACTTTCCTTCCTTCCATTTTTTCTGCATCGCCGCCTGTACGCGGAACCGGCCGCGGGTAAATGCCTGGCCGTTCAGGTCGCGGCTGGCATAATAGGCGCCCGCTTCGGCCGACCAGGTTTTGCCGACCCGGAATTGGTTGTTCAATGTATAACGCAATACAGTGGTCCTGGCCTGGTACGGGGTGCTGCCGGCCGAACGCAGGGCTATGAGGGATGTCTGAATATAGTGGTTCATCGTCCACCAGTTGGTGGGATTCCAATTGATATTGGTATTGAGCAACAGCATCGATCCCCTGGCAACGTTTTCCGGTTGCGACACGTATATTTTGTCTTGCAGCGAAGTAAGCTGGAAAATGATATCGCTGAATGCATTATAGCTCAGGGCGGTGCTGAACCAGTTCGCCCGCTGGTATTTCAGCTCGATGCGATTCTGGAACTGGGGCAACAGGAAGGGGTTACCCTGGTTATAGCTGTATTCGTCGCGGTAAAAGAGAAATGGATTCAGCAGTTGGTAGTTGGGGCGTTGTATCCTTCGGATAAAGATGAACGTTAGTGTGTTTTTGCCGGCACTGTCGGGCTTGTATTGCAGGTACAGGCTGGGGAACAGTTGCACATAGTTTCTCTTGTGCTCGCTTCCTTCTACCCACTGGTTGCCTGATTGATTGCCGCGGGTACGGGTCTGCTCCAGGCGAGTACCCAATTGCAGCCCCCAACGTTTCCAGGCCTGTTGCCAGCTACCGTACAATGCGTTAACGACCTCATGATAAGTGAAATGGTTGCTGTTCTGGTGGAAATCGGTCGTGGTATGCTGATCGTTTCGCACCCACCCTGATTTTACACCGGCCTCCAGCTTTCCTTTGTTTCGCAGCGGGCGGCTGTACTCCGCGCGCAGGGTCAGTATATCCAGTTCGCCGGGTGTCAGGTAATAGTAGCCGGTTGTTTGCAGCAGGTGGCCGTTGGCATTGAAGGTTTCATTGACGATAGACTGATTGCCCCTGTTGTTGTACCGCTGGTAACTGATATCGGTCAGCAATTCATGGCCGGCATCGTTGAACTGGTAGTGCGAAAAAGCGCTCAGGCCCATCGTTTTCCTGGTTTCGCTACCCGTGATTCGGGTAATGTTGACTGAATCGATACGATCATTCATGTCGAGCAGGCGGCTATTGTTGCCGGCTTCGGATCGCTGTGTGTAGTTGCCCGCGTTTACCTGGAACCCGCTGACCCATTTTGGGGTGAGCTGCCAGTCGAGACCCATTATTCCGTTAACAGAGGATGGCATGCTGCCTTTGTACCGGTTGCTGATGACCATCCGGCTGGTGGGCTGCTGCTGCCCGTCGAGATAGAGCCGGTCATAATCGCTCCGGTTGTAATCATTCTCAAAAGAATGGCTGAGGTTCGTGAACAGGTTTATTTTCCCCGACCGGTAATTCAGTTGCAGTGATTCATCCGACCGGGCGTAAACACCCTGGCTGCCTGCCAGGTTTGCCGAGCCGGTGAAACCGGCCAGCCGGTTCTTCTTCAGCCGGATATTGATGATCGCATTGCCGTTGGCATCGTACCGGGCGGGCGGGTTATCGATCAACTCTATTTTATCGACCAGCGAAGCGGGCAGTGATTTCAGGTATCCGGCGATATCGGCTCCGGCAAGATAATTGGTTCTGCCGTCGATCATGACGATCACGCCTCCCCGGCCGTTGAGGCTGATATCGCCGTTGATGTCAACCTGCACTCCCGGCAGCTTTTCCAGCAGCTCAAAGCTGCTGCCGCCGGTGGCGCCGATCAACCCCGCAACGTTAATGACGCTGCGATCGATCTGCTGCTCGACCAATGGCTTTCTGGCGGTGACAGTGACGGTTTTGAGCTGGCGGATGCTGTCGGTTCGCTGGTTGTTTTGCGAGAACAGGAGGCCGGGCAGCAGCAACAGGATAAGAAGGAGATAACGCATCTTTTTTTTACAAAAATTGCCAGGTGCATGAAGGCAGGAAAATAATACTGTTGTACTTTGAAAAAGACCTGACGAAAGCCTGTTTACGGCCGACCAGTCGTTTGATCAGCGATAATGGGCCTTTCGTCAGCCACCGGGCGGTATTGATCCTTTTTGTTCGCCGCTGCACGGTAAACGGTTTTTATTTGGGATATGAAAAACAATCGTTCGGGTGTAACGCATTTTTTTGGTTCCTGGTGGTACCTGCTGCTTGCTTTCGTTGTAGGCATACCCATATATGTGGTGCTGCGGAATGCTGTAAAAGCAATGGATGTTGGCGAAGACGAAGCGGTAACTTTCGGTATCACTGCCATTTTCCTGCTTTGTATTTTCGCCGGACGGTATATAGTACAGGTGATCGATTTGAAAGATACCCGCATTCCTGTAATCCCTGTAGCCGCCCTCTCGGTACTCGTGGTATTGTCGGCGGTATGGGTTTTCTTTCATGCTGATTTTCCACTGAAAAACCGGGTGGCGATCAATACGTTCCTGTTTGTGTTGCCGCTGGTTACCGGCGGGCTCGCCCTGGGCGCGATCGTGAAAATATTTCGTGCGGTGGCGAAGAACCGTCTTGATGCGGCGCTGACGGAAGCGAGCGGTAGTAAGGCGGAATTGCAGTTGTTGCAATCTCAGTTGAGTCCGCATTTCCTGTTCAATACCCTGAACAACCTGTATGGACTGTCGTTGTCGCGGCATGAGAAGCTGCCCGACATGCTGCTCAAGCTTTCAGACCTGCTGCGTTACTCGGTATATGAAGCCGGCGCGGCAACCGTAACGCTGCGCGATGAATGGAAATACATTAATGATTATGTCGATTTTGAACGGTTACGGCTCGGTGAAAGACTGGAACTGCAGATGGATATGCCCAATGAAAGAGAAGGCCAGGTGCGGCTGGCGCCGATGCTGCTGATCGTGCCGGTTGAAAATGCATTTAAGCATGCCCGTGATACAGCAGCCGATAAGATCAGGATCAGCATAGGGGTACAGCTATGGGGCGATTCCATTCTCTTCTCTGTGACTAATTCTTTTGCCGGTAATGAGCAGGCTGCATCGCAGGTGAACAGGCACAGCGGGTTTGGACTGGCTAACCTGCGTAAGCGGCTCGACCTGCTGTATCCGGGAAAGCATTCGCTTGATATCGGGAGCGCCGACAATGAATTTCGTGTTCACCTTCAATTGAAAATCGGGTAAGATGCAACAGTGGCAATACATGGTGGTAGACGATGAGCCGATCGCAAGGGATATACTGCTGCAATACGGCGGCCATTTGTCTTTCCTGGCGCTGGCGGGCAGTTGCGGGTCGGCGCTCGAGGCGCGGCAGGTATTGCAAGACCGGAAAGTGGATATCCTTTTCCTCGATATCAATATGCCGGTGCTCGACGGGCTGTCATTCCTGCGCACCATGAAAAACCCGCCCCAGGTGATCTTTACAACGGCGTACCGGGAATTTGCTGTAGATGCTTTTGACCTGGCGGCCTGCGATTACCTGCTCAAACCTTTTTCGTTCGAACGCTTTGTAGTAGCGGTAGACAAGGCGATCGCCCTGTTGCGGGGCGATCAGCCGGCTGCCGTGCAGCCGCCTCCGGCGATGCCCGGCGAAGTATTTATCAGGGCCGATGGAAAGATATTTAAGCTCGACCCCGCCGAATTGCTTTTTATCGAGGCCAACGGCAACTATACCCGCTTTGTGCTGCCGCAACAGGTCATTCTTCCGGCGATGACCTTCCAGGCAGCATCGGCCCTGCTTCCGCCGCAGTTGTTCCTGCGTGTGCATCGCTCTTTTATGGTGAATCGCAGCCGGATCGATCGTATCGAAGGCAACCGCGTTTTTGTCGGTGGTAGAGAAATTCCCATCGGCAGCAATTTCAGGGAAGCATTCTTACAGGCACTGGGGCTCAACTGAAGTGGACAGGCGACCCTTCCTCTTCGTGATACACCCTTTTCAACCGCAGGTTGGTGACAGGCGCTACGATGAGCGGAAACTTCTCGACCACCACGTTCGACGGGTCGAGACCAAAGCCGCGCTCTTCCGAGAGGCCGATCTCCTTCAGCCAGAAATACAGCTTCATGATCATACGCTCGGTGAGCGGCAGCTCATTGTCCTGGCTCAGGTATTTTTCCATCACAATGAACTGGAAATCGCCCACTACATTATTGCGCTCGAGCGATTCATACCGGCTGTAAATATTTACCTCCTTGTTGTTCACCAGCTCTTCCACCACCTTGCGGAACAGCAGGTTGATGCGCGGCTCCATGCGGAAGCCCAGCCTGAATTCCACACGAATGATATCATTCGGGATGATATGATCCACCACGTATTCGCAGGTATAGGGATCGTCGAGCGTGTCCACATGCACGAACCAGTAGATATCGGCGCGTTTGGGCTTCTTGTTGAGAATGGAGTAAATGATCTTGTGCTCGATCTCCTTGGGGTTGTTGGCGCTGGTCATATAGACCAGGTGGGTGGCGTATTTGGGAACGGTTTTGTCGTTGCTGAGTTCCTGGATCATGGGCACATAATGCTCCAGCCGCACGAATTCGATATAACGGTTTTTGATCTTACGGCTGCGGAACCAGATATACATGATCCCGAACAGCGCGCCGGCGATGACCAGCGTTACATAACCGCCGTGCTCGAACTTCTCGAGGTTGGCAATGAGAAAGCTGAACTCTATGGTAAGATACACCGCCAGGTAGAAATAGATCAGGAAACGGTTTACGCGCCGGCTTACCAGGAAATTGGAGAACAAAATGGAAGTGGCCATCATACAAAGTGTAATGGCGAGCCCGTAGGCCGCTTCCATATTCGACGATTTCTTGAAATACAGCACCACGCTGACGCAGCCCACGAACAGCATCAGGTTGATGCCGGGTATATACAGTTGCCCTTTTGCTTCGGTGGGATAATTGATTTTGAGTCGCGGCCAGAGATTGAGGCGCATGGCTTCGCTGATCAGGGTGAACGAGCCTGAAATCATGGCCTGGCAGGCGATGATCGCTGCCGTGGTGGCGATGATAATGCCCGGCAGCAGGAACCACGACGGCATGATCGAATAAAAGGGGTTGCTGGTGGTAGTGTCGAAAAAGCCGCCCTGGTAATGGTGCAGCAACCAGGCGCCCTGGCCCAGGTAATTGAGGATCAGGCAGATCTTTACGAATACCCAGCTCACTCTTATATTTTCTTTTCCGCAATGGCCCAGGTCGCTGTACAGGGCCTCTGCACCGGTGGTACAGAGGAATACGGCGCCCAGCAGCCAGAAGCCCTTGGGATAGGTGGTGAGGAGCTCGATGGCGTAATGCGGACTAAAAGCGCGGAATATCGACAGGTTATCGCTGAGGTGTACCGCGCCCAGCAATCCCAGCATCGAAAACCACAACACCATGATGGGCCCGAAAAATTTCCCGATGCTGGCGGTGCCGAACTGCTGTACAAAGAACAGCAGGGAGATAATACCCAGTACGATCGACATTACCGTGGTTTGGGTGATATCGTGCAGGTGGGGTATTTGCCGCAAACCTTCAATAGCCGAGGTAACGGTGATGGGAGGGGTGATCATGCCGTCGGCCAGCAACGCCGCTCCCCCGATCATGGCGGGGATCACCAGCCATTTTTTGCGTCGCCGTACCAGGGCATACAAGGAAAAAGTGCCGCCTTCCCCCCGGTTATCGGCCTGGAGGGTGAGGATCACGTATTTGACCGTTGTTTGCAGCGTAAGCGTCCAGATGATGCAGGAGAGCCCCCCGAGGATTAATTTTTCCGTGATCTCCCTGTCTTTGATGATTGCATTGAGTACATATAGGGGCGATGTACCGATGTCGCCGTAGATAATGCCCAAAGCCACCACCAGCCCTGCCAGGGTGGCTTTATTCATGTGTTTGCCCACAATAGGATTATTAAAGTATGGCCGGCTTCCGCCGCCTTATCGTGCAAAGGTATAGTTAAAAATAAATTTGTCTGTATCTTATGTATGCGAATCCCAATCTACCTTTATTAAAATAGAACGCATGAATATTAGGCTAATGGTTTTCAGCCTCCTGGTGCTCGCGGGGCCGCGGGTGTTTTCCCAGTCGCCCCGTGTGCAGTATTCCGACCCCGAAAAAGAAGACAGCCGCCGTACCAATTTCGAGATCATGGGGAAAATCGGCAACGACGTGCTGGTCTACAAAAATAACCGGAACGACCATGTGGTGGGTGTATATGGCGACGACATGAAGCTGAAAGAGACGATAAAGCTTGATTTTGTACCCGACCGGTTGATCAATATCGATTATATCGCCTATCCCGACCGCATCCTGCTTTTTTACCAGTACCAGAAGAAAAGAGTGGTCTATTGCGACCAGGTGGCGCTGGGTGCGGGCGGTAAGATACAGGGAACGCCGCTGACCCTCGACACCACTGAGGTAAACAGCTCATCGAACAACAAGATATATACGATCATAAACAGCGACGACAAGCAGAAGATCATGCTGTTTAAGGTGAACAGCAGCAATCCCCGCAATTTCGTCGTTACCTCTTTCCTATACAACAGCCAGCTCGATCTTGTTACCCGTAACCGGTCGGAAGTGGCGATGGCCGACAAGAACGAGTATTTTTCCGATTTCCAGTTGAGCAATGCCGGTGAGCTGGTGGTAGGCCGCTTCCAGCGGGCGGGCAATAACAACGATGTGATCGCCGCGGTCGATATGCTGATCAAGTACCCCGATTCCCTGACCTTCAGCCAGCGGAACGTTGACATTGGCAAGCAGGTGCTCGACAATATCATGATCAAGATCGACAACAGCAACAATCGCGTGCTGATGAGCTCTTTTTACAGCCGCCAGAAAAGGGGCAATATGGAAGGTCTTTACGTAGTGAACTGGAACAAGGCCGACAATACCAAGATCATGGATACGGCCATTCTTTTCAATGAAGAGATCCGCGTGCTGGCCAAGGGCGACGAAGCCAACCGGAAAACTGCCCTGAATGATTTTTACATCAAGAACATTTATACCCGCAAAGACGGCGGGTATGCAGTGGTAAGCGAATCGCTGTACACCACCTCGCGCTATAACAATTTCAACCGCTGGGATTATATGGGATGGGGTAACCCCTGGGCGAGCCCCATGAGCTACGGCTACTGGTCGCCCTATTATAGCCCCTGGTCCATGCCCTGGAGCCGGTACGGCTGGAATGCGCCTACGCAAACGCGTTTTTTTGCCGACAATGTGCTGGTGTTGTCATTCGATAAAGACAACCGGCTGGAATGGAGCAATGTGATCAGCAAAAGCCAGTTCGACGACGAAACCGATAACCTGATTTCTTACGGAAATATGAATACCGGCAGTGAAGTGCACTTTCTTTTTAATACTTTCGAGCGCAGAACTTT
>JBDHYM010000044.1:0-17192 GCA_039811405.1 Flavihumibacter sp.
AATACGGCCGTGACCGGGTCACCGGCCTTCGACTATACCAGCGCGCTCCGCAGCCAGGCCGTGAGCCGCAACCTGCCGGAAATGGAAAAACGACTGAAAGATCTGGAACTGCTGGTCAAGCAATTGATGGCAGAAAGAGTCAATTTATAAAAAAGCATGGACAGTAAATTCAACCCCGACAAGCAACATACAGTAGGCGCTCCCATCAGTATTTCAGGAACCGGTTTGCACACCGGCGTAAAAGTCGACATGACCTTCACGCCCGCCAGTCCCGGCTTCGGCTTGCAGTTCCAGCGCATCGACCTGCCCGGTCAACCTGTTATCAAGGCCGACTGCGACCTGGTTACAGATACCTCGCGCGGCACCACCATCGAAGACAACGGCGCCAAAGTGAGCACCGTTGAGCACGTGCTGGCTGCCCTGGTGGGTATGGGCGTTGACAATTGCCTGATCGAGATCAACGGGCCGGAAACACCCATCATGGACGGCAGCTCGCAGCCCTTTGTGGAAATGATAGAAGAAGTGGGCGTGCAGGAACAGCCCGCCGCCAAAGCCTGGTACAGCATCGACGAGAACATCCATCTCTACGACGATCACAAGCGCGTGGAAATGGTAGCCATGCCTTCGCTCGATTACCAGATCACCACCCTGATCGACTTCAATTCACCCGTGCTGGGCACCCAGCATGCCGGGCTGAAGAACATGCGCAATTTCGTAAAGGATATTTCCCCCTGCCGCACCTTCGTTTTTCTCCACGAGCTGGAAATGCTGCTGGAACACAACCTGATCAAAGGGGGCGATATCAATAATGCCATCGTGGTGGTGGATAAGCCGCTTACCGAAGAAGCGATGGGCCGACTGGCCAAAACCTTCGGCCGCGCAAACATGGCGGTAAAGCACGAAGGTTACCTGAACAACCTGGAGCTGCGTTATCCCAATGAACCGGCCCGCCATAAATTGCTGGATATAGTAGGAGACTTGGCCCTGATCGGCTACCCGGTTAAAATGCGTATCATCGCCAACCGTCCGGGACACAGCACCAATGTGGCTTTCGCCAAAAAGATCAAGCAGTACATCAAGAAGAACAAGCACCTGAAAGATGTACCGGTATATGACCCTACCCAGCCGCCGATCTATACGGCGCAGCAGATCGAGCGTACCCTGCCGCATCGTTACCCTTTTTTGCTGGTGGATAAAATTATCGCGCTGACCGACACCTATATCGTGGGCGTGAAAAACGTAACCTTTAACGAACCGTTCTTCACCGGGCATTTTCCCGGGAACCCCGTTATGCCGGGTGTATTATTATGCGAGGCACTGGCACAAACCGGTGGCATTCTCGCCATCAATACCATGCCCCCGGCCGAGTACGACACCTATTTCCTGAAGATCGACAATTGCAAGTTCAAACAGAAGATCGTGCCGGGCGATACCATGCTGCTGAAAATGGAGCTGGCAGCCCCCATCCGCCGGGGTATCTGCGAAATGCGGGGAACGGTATACGTAGGGAATAAGCTGTGTGCCGAAGCCGATATGGTGGCCCAGGTGGTAAAACGCGGATAGGTATTTGGCGTCATATAGGTCAATTCACCTATTTTTGCACGTCAAATGATTCATCCACATACCTATATACACCCGAATGCCCGGCTTGCCACCAATGTGAAGGTTGACCCTTTTACCGTTATCCACCAGGATGTGGAGATCGGGGAAGGCACCTGGATCGGCAGCAATGTCACCATTATGGAAGGCGCCCGCATCGGTAAGAACTGTCGCATCTTTCCCGGTGCCGTCATCGCCGCCATTCCGCAGGACCTGAAATTCCAGGGTGAATACTCGCAGGTGCTCATCGGCGACAATACCACCATCCGCGAGTTTGTGACCGTGAACCGTGGCACCAAAGACCGCGACCGGACCGTTATCGGTAAGAACTGCCTGATACAGGCCTACTGCCACCTCGCGCACGATTGCATCGTGGGTGACAACTGCATCATGAGCAACAATACCCAGGTGGCCGGCCACGTGATCATCGGCGACTGGGCCATACTCGCGGGCATGTGCGCCGTGCACCAGTTCGTAAAGATCGGCGCCCACGCTTTTGTGGGTGGCGGCTCACTGGTAGGCAAAGATGTTCCTCCCTATATCAAGGCCGGTCGTACCCCGCTCAGCTATGCGGGGGTCAACTCCATCGGCCTCAAGCGCCGGGGCTTCAGCGTGGAAACCATCAACCAGATTCTCGACATCTACCGCGTTTTATACAATAAAGGCATGAACACCAGCCAGGCGATAGAATACATCGAAGAAGAAATGCCCGCTACCGACGAACGCGACGAGATACTGACCTTTATCCGCGAAAGCGGCCGCGGAATCATCAAACGCTTTACCAAAGGCAACGGTGATGACGATCTCCCTATCTGATGCCGGCAAACGGTACAACAGGGAATGGATCTTCCGCCATTTCACCCGGTCATTTAACAGCGGCACCGCCTATGCCATCACCGGACCGAACGGCTCGGGTAAAAGCACCCTGCTGCAATGCATCGCCGGCGCCATCCAGTTGTCGGAAGGAAAGTTGGAATACCGGGGAGACTATGCAGTGGTGGAAGAAGAGAAAACACAGGAATGCATTTCACTGGCCACTCCCTACCTGGAGCTGATTGAAGAAATGACGGCTACCGAGCTGATGCAGTTCCAGCAAACCTTCAAGCCCTTTCGGGCCGGTCCCGGCTTCGCGGAAATGCTCTCACGCCTGAAACTGGAGAAAGCGGCCGACAAACAGATTCGTTATTATTCTTCGGGTATGAAGCAGCGCCTGAAGCTGCTGCTGGCTTTTTTCGCCGATACGCCTGTGCTGCTGCTCGACGAACCCTGCACCAATCTCGATGCCGAAGGCATCGCCGCTTACAAAGCCCTGCTGCAATCGGAAACGCACCAGCGGCTGCTGGTCATATCCAGCAATGATCCGAACGAATACGAAGGATGCCAAGAAGTGATTTCCATTTACGATTTTAAGCCCCCGCAACGGTAAGTACACCTTATAGGGTGCCTATCGCCGGCTGGCGATCAGCAGGTTCAGGTCGGTATATTTCAGGTTGAAACGCTGGCTGAGGTGAAAATGCGTGAGCGCACCCTTGAACAGGTAAATGCCGCTGCGCAGGTGCACCTTGTGCCAGATCAGGCTCTCGATACCACCCTCCTCGGCTGCCTCCAGCAGCAAAGGCGTCAGCACATTGCTGATGGCATGCGAGGCCGTGCGCGCAAAACCCGACGGAATATTCGGCACGCAATAATGTATCACGCCATATTTCAGGAAGATCGGCTGCTCGTGGCTGGTGAGCTCGGAGGTTTCAAAACAGCCGCCGCTGTCGATGCTGACATCTATGATCACGCTACCCGGCCGCATATTGCTGACCATCTCTTCGGTCACTACCAGGGGCGTGCGGCCACTGTTGCTGCGCAGGGTGCCGACAGCCACTTCGCAGGTCTTCAGTTGCTTCGCCAGTATCTTCGGTTCCAGCACGCTGGTCCACAGGCGATGACCGATATTGTCCTGCAACTGCTTTAACCGGTACACGCTGTTATCGAACACTTTCACCGAAGCACCCAGCGCCATGGCGGCGCGCGCCGCATACTCGCCCACGATGCCCGCGCCCAATATGATCACCTTCGACGGCGGAATGCCCGTTATACCACCAAGTAATACGCCTTTGCCGTGGTTGGCCGAACCCAGGTATTGCCCGGCAATCAGCATCACCGAGCTGCCGGCGATCTCGCTCATGCTGCGCACAATCGGGAAAGTACCGTTCTCGTCTTTCAGTTGCTCAAAAGAGAGCGCCGTGACCTTTTTCTCCATCAGCTTCTCCAGCAGGCTGGCCTTCAGCATGGCGCTGTGCAGGGGCGAAATAATGACCTGGTTAAACTGCAGGTATGGCAGCTCTTCTTCCATAATCGGCGCACTTTTCACCAGGATCGGGCATTTATAGACCTCGGCTTTGTCATACACGATTTTGGCGCCTGCTTCGCTGTAATCCTTATCACGGAAATGCGAGGCGTCGCCCGCATTGTGTTCGATCACTACCTGGTGCCCGTTGCTTACCAGCAGGCCCACGGCATCGGGGATCAGCGCTACCCTGTTCTCCTGCAGGGCGCTTTCGCGCGGAATGCCGATTTGCAGTTGCGCGCCGGTGGGTTTTATGTCGAGGGTTTCTTCGAGCGTTTCATAACTAAACGATCCGCTGATGATTGGTTTTTGCTGCGCCATGTGCTGATTGAACAGACTGGAAAATTACGATTATTAACCCGAAATCGTCTGTAGCCGGCGTTTATTCCCATTTACCAGGCTAAGCTGTACACGGTGGCAACCGGGCGGTAGCAGCCCGGCAATTTTCTCCGGCCATTCCACAAAACACCAATGCCCGCTGTAAAGGCATTCTTCCACGCCCGCGTCAATGGCTTCTCCCTCCGACCTGAGGCGATAGCAATCGATGTGATAAATGGCTCCCCCGCTGCCGCCGTATTCATTGATGATGGAAAACGTAGGACTGCCCACTGCGTCTTTCACACCCAGGGCGTCGCAGAGGGCATGCACCAGCGTGGTTTTGCCCACTCCCATCGGGCCGTACAGGGCCACGGTGCCGGGTTCTTTCCAATGTCCTAGCAACTGGGCCACCACCACCTTTATATCTTCCAGCTTGAACACTACATCCATGCCGCGAAATTAATAAAACACCCGTCGGGTAGCACCCGACGGGTAATAAGCGCGTTTGCACCCGTCGGGTAGCACCCGACGGGTGGTCAATGTGCCGCAAATGCAACCGGGTGTACATTTTAGCGTCGTTTGCTTCGAACAAAGGGCTCGGCTCCGGCGTATATTTGCGGGGCATACCCCCATTCGCAAAAACACCGCCATGGAAAGCGTTAACTGGAAAGTAAAAGGAATGACCTGCACCAACTGTGCGCTCAGCGTTTCCAAATACCTGGAAAAACAGGGTATGCAGAATGTAAAGGTCAACCCGATCGACGGCGACGTCCATTTTGAAGCAGCCAGCTTCGAAGCGGCCGACCAGACCCTGCTTACCAAAGGCATCGCTTCACTCGGGTATGAGGTGGTCGATGAAAAAAAAGCGGTCGCCGTGGTCGCCAAACCACCCATGAACAAATACCTCCGCTATACACTGCTCTGCCTTCCTTTCACCCTGGTGCTGATGCTGCACATGATCCCGGCTCTGCACGATAGCTGGATCAACAACCCCTGGCTGCAGTTGGCGCTTTGCCTGCCGGTGTACGCCATCGGCATGTACCATTTCGGCACCAGCGCCGTCAAGAGCACCCTGAACGGCATGCCCAACATGAACTTGCTGATCACCGTAGGCGCCACTGCCGCCTTTATCTATAGCCTGATCGGCGCCCTGCAGGGCATGGGGCACGATTACCTGTTTTTTGAAACCACCGCCACCATCATTACCCTGGTGTTCTTCGGTAACTACCTCGAAGACGTATCGATCAATAGTACCCAGCAACAGCTCAATGCCCTGGCCAAACAGCAACCGGTCATGGCCAATATGATCGCGTTCGACGACAAATACCAGGAACAGATATTCACGGTAGAAAGTGCGCACCTGAAAAGCGGCGACCTCATCCTCATCAAAAATGGCGAGCAGGTACCGGCCGATGCCAAAATTCTATCGGGCGAAGGCATGCTGAACGAAGCGCTCATAACGGGTGAAAGCGTACCCGTGCGCAAAACAGCGAAGGACAAAGTCATCGGGGGCAGCCTGCTTGTGGACGGCTTACTGCGCGCCCAGGTGTTGCATTCGCCGAAAGAAGGCATACTGGCCAATATCATCAACCTGGTCAAAAAAGCGCAGGGTGATAAGCCGCCGATCCAGCGACTGGCCGACAAGATCAGCGCCATCTTCGTGCCCGTGGTGATCGGCATCGCACTGCTCACTTTCCTTATCAATTATTTCGTGCTGCACGCATTCACGCCGGCATTGATGCGGTCGATCGCGGTGCTGGTTATTTCCTGTCCCTGTGCCATGGGGCTTGCCACGCCCGCCGCCATCGCCGTAGGACTGGGCCGCGCTGCCAAAAACGGCGTGCTTTTCCGCAATGCGCAATCCCTCGAAATCTTCAAGCAGATAAAACAGGTGGTCTTCGATAAAACCGGCACCCTCACCACCGGCGCTTTCAGCATCACCGGCTTCGACAGTGAAGTGCCCGAAGATGAATTCAAATCGATCGTGTGGTCGCTCGAAAAATATTCCAACCACCCGCTGGCAAAAAGCATCGTCACCCATTGGAAAGGCGCCGGGGAAATCCGCTGGGCAAAGATTGAAGAGATCAGGGGCGGCGGATTACAGGCCATAGACAAAGCAGGCGATGAGTACCGCGCGGGGTCTGCCGCCTTCACCGGCATAACAGGTCACGAAGAGTCGTCAGTATATGTGTCGAAGAACGGCGTTTATATCGGCTCCCTGCAGCTCTCCGATGAGATCAGGCCCGAAGCTGCAGAAGTCATCAGCTATCTGCACGGAAAGGGCATCGATACCGTATTGCTCAGTGGCGATAACCTGCAAAAAGTGCAGTCGCTCGCCAGCCAGCTCGGCATAAAAAAAATCTACGCCCAACAAACACCGGCGCAGAAGCTGGCCGTGATCGACTCCCTGAAGACGCAGGGCCGCACCGCGATGGTAGGTGACGGCATCAACGACGCGCCGGCGCTCGCACAGGCCGATGTCGGCATTTCGCTGAGCGACTCCTCGCAAGTAGCCATGCAGACCGCCGACGTGGTACTGATGAACAACGGCCTCAGGCAGCTACCCCTGGCCCTGGGATTGGGACTGCATACCATGAAAACCATCCGCGGCAATCTTTTCTGGGCGTTTGCATACAATGTGGTGGCTATTCCCGTAGCCGCCTTCGGGTTGCTTACCCCCGCTGTGGGTGCGCTGGCCATGGGACTCAGCGATGTGGTGCTGGCCCTGAACTCCGGCCGGCTGTATTTCAAGAAAGTAACCTGATGGCTGCCAACAGCAAAGCGATACTCCATACCTATTGGGGATACGACGCTTTCCGTGATCTGCAGGAAGAGATCATCGACAGCATCTTATCGGGTCGTGACACCCTGGCCCTGCTGCCTACCGGCGGCGGCAAATCGGTTTGTTACCAAGTACCGGCGCTCGCTAAAGAGGGGATATGCCTGGTCGTTAGTCCGCTGATCGCCCTGATGAAAGACCAGGTGCAGCAGCTTCGGCGCCGCGGCATCTCTGCCCTGGCCATCCATACCGGCATGTCGTTCCGCGAGTTGACGAAAACCCTCGAACTGGCGGTGAACGGGCAGATAAAATTTTTGTATCTCTCACCCGAACGCATCCAGACAAAATTATTCCGCGAATACTTGCCCGCGCTGAACGTGAACCTGCTGGCGGTCGATGAAGCGCATTGTATTTCGCAATGGGGATATGATTTCCGCCCCTCCTACCGGCAGATCGCGGTGCTGCGCGAAGAGCTGCCCAAAGTGCCGGTGCTGGCGCTGACCGCATCGGCCACCGAAAAAGTGCAGCGCGATATCGTGCTGCAACTGGCCTTGACCAACCCGGCGCTGCTCAAAGGCAGCTTTGCACGCCCCGCACTCTCCTACAGCGTATTTGAAGAAACCGACAAATGGAGTCGGCTGGCGAAAATTCTGCAACGGGTGGAAGGCAGCAGCATTGTGTATTGCCGCACGCGGAAAAGAACGGTCGAAGTGAGCCGCTACCTCAATGCCGCGGGTATTCCCGCCACTTTTTACCATGCCGGATTACCCGCCGACGAACGCCACGAAAAACAACAGCAATGGATGAGCAACCAGCAACGGGTGATGGTCAGCACCAATGCATTCGGTATGGGCATCGACAAACCCGATGTGCGTACGGTGGTGCACATGGACGTACCCGATTGCCTGGAGAACTATTACCAGGAAGCAGGGCGCGCGGGCCGCGACGGCCAGCGCTCTTATGCCGTGCTGTTGTACCAGCAGCAAGACCTGACCGAGCTGGAAAAACAACTGGAACAACGCTTTCCCCCGCTGGAAACCATTCAACAGGTCTATCGCCATCTCGTACATTTCCTGCAAATACCCGAAGGCGCGGCTGCCGGGCTCACCTGGGATTTCGACCTCAGCCTTTTCTGCGAACGATTCGATATCGATCGCAATACCACGCTGCAAGCGATGCAATTGCTGCAAACCGAAGGGTATTGCGCCCTGAATGAATCGGCGTATAATCCCTCAACAGTGCAGGTCATCGCAAGACGTGCCGAGCTGGAGCTGATCGAGCAGCAAAAGCCGGCGCTTGACCCCTTGTTGAAGCTATTGTTGCGCAGCTACGAGGGGCTCTTCAATCACCCCGTGCCCGTTTCGGAAACCTATCTCGCGAAGGCCCTGCGTTGCGATCGCAACCAGGTGATAGATCAATTGGAGCAACTGATGCTACAGGGCATACTGGACTATGAAAAGCAGAAAGACAAGCCGCAGTTTATATTGCTGGCCGAAAGAATGCAACCGACACATATCCGTTACGACCGGGCGGCGCAGCAACTGCGCAAACAGCAGGCGCAGGAGCGGCTGGCCAGCCTGAAAGCGTATATCAACGGTAACGATTGCCGGGCGGTGACCATCGGCCGGTATTTCGGCGACAATAACATGCAGCCCTGTGGTATCTGCGACAACTGCCTGCAACAAAAAAAAGCGCCGGAAACCGTGGAGTCTGTTGCAGCGGCTGTTATGGAAATGCTGCGGTCAACACAGGGAACAAAACAAACCGAAACGAAAGAAACACCAGATACGCTGCGGGCTAAAACCTTTCCGGCCTGCAGCGACTACACCTGGCGAAAAGCCCTCACCTGGCTCGAAGAAACCAACCAGATCAGCACCGGTACCGATGGCAGCATTACGCTGCTATAAGAGTTATCGCACCTCGTGCGCCGGCGTCCCGGCTTACCATAACATATAAATAGGGGTTATCCCTGCACCCGACCCTGCATCCTACCAAAGGCTTTTCTTCTTGCCCGACCTGCCACCCAGGCCCAATGCGCCCAGCAGGGTGCGGGTGATCGTACTGGTAATGGTGCGGGTGGCTTGTCGCCCCGCCGAACTGTCGAGCATCTTTTCCAGTACCGATTTCTCTTCCTTGCCTTTGGCAGCGGGCTTGGCCGCTTCTTTAGTGGCCGCTTCGTTGCCGGCCGCTGCTTCCAGCTTGGCCGTTAACAGCTCGTAAGCGCTCTCGCTATCGATCTCTTCGCTGTATTTTTTGACCAGCTTGCTGTTACTTACCAGGCTGTTGATCTCGGCACTGTTCAATATATCCATACGACTGCGGGGCGATATCATCAGCACATGCGCCAGCGGCGTGGGTATGCCTTTTTCATTCAGCATGGTCACCAGGGCCTCGCCGATACCCAGTTGCGTAATCAGGTCTTCGGTTTTATAAAATTTCGTTTCAGGATAGTTCTCGGCTGTCTGTTTGATCACTTTCCGGTCGGCCGCCGTGAAAGCACGCAACGCATGCTGCACTTTCAGCCCCAGTTGCGCCAGCACGTTTTTGGGCACATCCATCGGGTTTTGCGTACAGAAGAAAATACCTATGCCTTTGGAACGGATCAGCTTAACGATCGTTTCGATCTGCTCAAGCAGCGCGGAACTGGCTTCCTGGAAAATCAGGTGCGCCTCATCGATAAAGATCACCAGCTTGGGCTTATCCATATCCCCTTCTTCGGGACAAGACCCATACAATTCAGCGAGCAATTGGAGCATAAAGGTCGAGAACAACTTGGGACGATCCTGCAAATCCGTTACGCGAAGCACCGACACCACACCGCGGCCGTCGTCGTTCACTCGCATCAGGTCATCGACCTCGAAGCTTTTTTCGCCGAAGAACTGGGTGGCGCCCTGCTGTTGCAGCTCCACCACTTTCCGCAAAATGGTACCGGTGGAGGTAGTTGAAATCTTGCCGTATTCTTTTTCCAGCTCCGCCTTGCCTTCATTGCTGATATACTGCAGCACTTTGGTAAAATCCTTCAGGTCGAGCAGGGGCAACTTGCTGTCGTCGCACCACTTGAAGATCATGGCCACGAAACCTGCCTGCGTATCGTTCAACCCGAGGATCTTGCTCAGCAGCACCGGGCCGAACTCACTAACGGTGGCCCTTAACCGAACACCCGGCTCGCCGCTCAGCGAAAGCAGCTCCACCGGATAGGCAGCGGGTTCGTATTTCATCTGGAGATGCTGGTAACGGTCGGCGATCTTGTCGTTCGAAGCGCCGGGAGCGGCAATACCGCTGAGATCGCCCTTTATATCCATCAGCATCACCGGCACACTGTTATCGCTCAGCACTTCAGCCAGCACCTGCAGGGTTTTGGTTTTACCCGTACCCGTGGCGCCGGCTATCAGTCCGTGGCGGTTCATGGTTTTAAGCGGCAGCAAAATGGAAGCTTCTGGTACGGGCACCCCGTCGAGCATGCCCACCCCGATTTTTGCGGCCTCGCCTTTAAATGTGTAACCTGCCTTGATAACGTCGATAAACTGCTGTGTGTCGGCCATAGCCTGTTTGTTTTTAAAAAAAGAAAATCTTACCCGTTTTTGCAGGGATGCTGTTCTCACAACTCTTCGTCCCGTTCCAGCAGCAAGATCGCATTCTGGGGAACAATAAAGAATTTTTCATTGTTATACATGATCTCGGTGGCGGCATTCAGCAGGAAAATAGCCAGATCGCCTTCCTTTGCCTGGAGGGGGATGTATTTCACCTGTTCTTCCACCTGCTTCCACGATTCTTCTTCGGGCGGCAGGGGAATTGCATAACCTGGCCCGGTGCGGATCACATAGCCCTGCTGTACTTTTTCCCTTTCCTGCACACCGGGCGGCAGATAAAGCCCGCTGGCCGTTTTTTCATTCGGCTGTGTGAGCCGAACCAGCACCCGGTCGCCGATAACGATCAGTTTTTTCAGCTTGTTGTCGGGAGATACTATCATGCTGCAAAGTAAAAAGTTAAAAGTCAAACCCCAAAAGGGGCTATCCCCTTAACATATATAATTTACTTATTTTAGCAATACTTAAAACGCTCCAAATGGAAGAAAAGAAAGCAAAAATCCTGTTATGCGAAGACGATCAGAACCTGGGACTGGTATTGAAAAACTATCTTGAGCTGAACGATTTCGATACGGTATTGGAGCGGGATGGCCGCCTCGGACTGGCGGCTTTCCAGCGCGAAAAATTCGATCTCTGCCTGCTCGATGTGATGATGCCCAATATGGACGGCTTTACGCTGGCCGAAGAGATCCGCGATATCGACCCCGATATACCGCTGTTTTTCCTTAGCGCCAAGACCATGAAGGAAGACATCATCCAGGGTTATAAGCTGGGCGCCGACGACTATATCACCAAACCCTTCGACAGCGAGGTGCTGCTGATGAAGATACGCGCCATCCTCAAGCGCAATGAAGAACTGAACAAGGAAAACGAAAACAAGGAATTTGACCTGGGCAGCTTCCATTTCAATCCCAAGCTGCGCGAATTAAGCCGCGCCGGCCAGACCCAAACCCTCTCCCCCAAGGAAAACGAGCTGCTCAAGATGCTCGCCGAGCACATGAACGACCTGCTGCCCCGCGAACAGGCGCTGAAAAAGATTTGGGGCAGCGACACCTATTTCAATGGCCGCAGCATGGACGTGTATATTGCGAAGCTGCGCAAATACCTGAAGGAAGACAGCAATATCGAGATCGTGAATATTCACGGGAACGGTTTCCGGTTGGTGGTGCCGGTGTGATGAGGGAGATGATTCATACGTATGTATGCATTTTTTCGCGCGAGGTGAGTTTTTTTGTTTCTCGCCAAGCGCGCAAAGGGGCAAAGACGCAAAGGAATATCACTGATTCTATAATTGTTTTGCTCAGAGAGCAGGCTTTTGTTTCTTACTGAGAACACAGAGGAACAGAGGCTGTATTGGGGACAGCCTCAACAAGCTATGGGTTCCCGAATCGAAGACGCCTAACCCAGCCACCCACTTAGGCATGTTCTATCTGCGCTGAACAGACCTGTCATAAAAACATTCTTGGCGTCTTTGCCCCTTTGCGCGCTTGGCGAGAAACAAAAAAAACAGCTTGCCTTGAGAGAGACCAAAAAACGCGCGCTGCGAGAAACAAAGCCAAACCGCGAAGCAACCCTCCCCTCACAACCCCAGTTCCATCGCAGACGCCCCCGGCTTCTTGCCCAGGTGGGCATAAGCCTTGGCCGTCACCTCGCGGCCGCGGGGTGTACGCTGGATAAACCCTTCCTGTATAAGGAAAGGCTCATATACTTCTTCCAGCGTGCCAGCCTCTTCGCCGACGGCCGTAGCGATGGTGGTCAGCCCTACGGGGCCTCCTTTGAACTTTTCTATGATAGTGGCAAGAATGCGGTTATCCATCTCGTCCAGGCCGTGCTCATCCACGTGCAGGGCTTTCAGCGCATGTTGCGTAATGCCCAGGTCGATATTGCCATCGTTGAGTACCATCGCGAAATCGCGCACCCGGCGCAACAGCCCGTTTGCGATACGGGGTGTACCGCGGCTGCGGCGGGCAATCTCGGCGGCGGCATCGTCGGTAATGGGCGCGCGCAGCAGGCCTGCCGATCGCAGGATGATTTTTTCGAGCGTTGCCGCGTGGTAATATTCAAGCCTCGACTTGATCGCAAAGCGCGACAAGAGCGGGGCGGTAAGCAGGCCGCTCCGGGTGGTGGCGCCGATCAGCGTAAACGGATGCAGGCTGATCTGGATACTGCGGGCATTGGGACCACTGTCGATCATAATATCGATGCGATAGTCTTCCATCGCCGCATACAGGTATTCTTCCACCACCGCACTGAGCCGGTGAATCTCATCGATAAACAACACGTCATTGGGCTGCAATCCTGTTAAAAGCCCCGCGAGGTCGGCGGGTTTCTCCACCACCGGCCCGGAGGTCTCTTTGATTTGCACGCCCATCTCATGGGCAACAATGCGCGACAGCGTGGTTTTTCCCAGTCCCGGCGGACCATGGAACAACACATGGTCGAGCGCTTCGCCGCGAATCTTTGCCGCCTTGATGAATATCCGCAGGTTTTCTATGATCTGGGGCTGCCCTGCAAACTCAGCGATCTCCTTTGGACGAAGGCTGTTCTCCATTTCCTGGTCCGCTGCCGAAAGCTGCGATGGATCGGGCTGTAAATGCGGGTTTGCTGCCATCAGGCAATATTAAATAAAACGTTTGAGGTTTGAAGTTTGAGGTTTGAGGTGGCTGCCGCGTGCGAGGGGGAGCGCTGTATCCGGCTACTTATTGCACGCGCAAGTTTTTCTGCAAGAAGATTTACCCGTCGGGTGGCACCCGACGGGTAAATGCTCACATAACAAAAGAGGCTGCCTTATAAGACAGCCTCTTTTTATCGGAAATACTGCACATGCGGCAGCACCTCAAACTTCAAACCTCAAACCATCCATCACTTTTCCCGCAGTTGCACCGCCATTCTCCTATCGCTCTTCCTTTCCTCATCAGAAGCCGTAGCAGGCATTTTTGCAAACTCGGAACCATATCCTTCAGCACCCACCAGCTGACCGGCATTGCCGCCCTTGGCTTTGATGGCTGCCAGTACGGCATCGGCCCTTTCCTGGCTGAGTTTTTTGTTTACCGCGGCATCGCCGGTTTTATCGGTATAACCGCCGATCTTGATCTTGGCCTTGGGATAGGCTTTGAGAATGGTGGCAATATTGGCGATCTGGCGCATGCTCGAATCGGTCAGCTTAGCGCTGCCTACTTCAAAGTTCACGTCGTCGAAATCAAACCATTTGTCTTTCCCGGCAACGCAGGTGGCATCGTTCAGGCAGTTAACCAGGGCGCTTTCAAATCCGCCTTCATATACATCCACTTCGCTGCCGTCGGCCAGTTTCAGTTTCAGGTATGACTTCGCGGGCGCGGCGGTTACCGGTGCCGGAGCCGCGATCGTATCGTGGGTGATGGCTGCCTCCTGCACTTCCTCTTTATGACCACCGCAGCCTTTCACCAGGTACAGCAGCAGGGCAACGGCGGCTACGCCGAGAAGCAGTGGCATCAGCCAGCCGCCCGGCCTCTTGGGTGCTTCGTGAACATGTGCGGCGGGAGACGGTGTATGTACGGCTCCAAACAGGTTTCCGAGGCTGAGGCCACCGGGCAAAGCGCTCAAAATACTGCTCTTCTGCGCACTAAGCATCGACAGGAGACTGCCGGCTGAAAGCCCGTTCTCGCTGGCATTCTTGCCCAGCAGGCCGAGCGCCAGGGGCGCGATCGATCCCAGCAGCGAAGCGGCCGAAGAGCCCTTGATGCCGGCCCATCCCGCAATGGTATTGGCAATATGTCCTACCTTATCACCGAAGATGCCGTTCAGCAAACCGGGTGCGAAATCGGGAATACCGCCACCACCTTGCGTAAAGCCGGAGGCCAGGTTACCGAGTATGCCCGATCCCAGCGCTTTCTGCGCCAGGTCAAATATAGCCGAAGCCCCACCGGGTGCTTCCGCCTTGTTGATGATGCCCGTCAGCGCCGCCGGCACCAGTCCGGATACAGCCCTGGAAATACTAGAATCTGATTCACCTAAGTAGGATGCAGCCTGACCCAAAAGCTCGGGGGTGAGATAACCCTTCACCGCATCTAGAATGTTGAATGCCATGGCAATCTTTTTTTGTTGAAGAATATATTCGTTTCGAACCAGTCGGCCTCAGAGGATATCGTAAGCAGGCGCAAAGTATTACAAATTTGCAGCATTTGAGGGCACGTGCATAAATACTTAAAAACTCTTCATTTCGACAGCCATTCCATCATGGCAAGGTACACGCCATTCGACCAGCCGAAACCGTCTTGCGATGCATATTCGCCGCCGCCGGCCGGTTTGTTCAGGTCAGCCACATTGTACTTCTCCATCATTTTACCCGTTTCCCTGAATACTTTTTCATTCAGACTGGTCCACCGCTCGGCGATTTCGCGCGCCAGTCCCTTTTGTCCCGCGCGGCTCAGCCCGCTCACCGCCATCCATTCCAACGGCGCCCAGCCGTTGGGCGCATCCCATTGCTCGCCGGTGTGCTGGTCGGTGGTAAACAATCCGCCGGGCTGCAGCAGTTTCTCCCGTACCAGCACGGCGGCCTGGCTGCACTGCAAACTGAGAAAGCCCTGGGTATCGGGGAAAAAACAAAAAGGATACAGGCCTGCCAGCGTTACCGCGCCGGTTTGGCTGTTCTTCCTGAAATTATAGTCGGTGTAATACTTCAGGGTACCGCTCCAGCAGTACTTGTCGATGGCTTTGCGGCGATTTTCTGCCAATTGTAAAAAATGCACTGAACCCGAGTCGTTGCCCATCATGGCACGGCTCCTCGCAATAATGGTTTCGAGGTTATACAAAAGGCTGTTTAGATCAACGGGAACAATATCGGTGGTTTGAATGCTGGTGATGTTTTTCCTATCTGCAAACCAACGGCTGCTGAAATCGATGCCGCTGGTGGCGCCGGCGCGCAGGTGCCTGTACATTTCCACCCGGTTGCGGCCCGAGCGCCGGGCGGTTTCAACATCTTCGCGGTAGCTTTCGGGGCGGGGGGTGGGCGAGTCGTCCCAGTTCCGGTTCAGGATGGTACCGTCTTTCAGCTTCACCACGTACCGGGCAGCCTCGCCGGGTTTCAGCATATCGGCGCCGTCCATAAAATAGGCGTATTCTTTTTCCAGGGCAGAAAGGTATTCCGCATATACGCCATCTCCCCTAATGCCGGCCAGCAGCTCTACCATCATCGCAAAAAAAGGCGGCTGGGAGCGGCTGAGATAATACGACCGGTTACCATTGGGAATATGCCCGTAGGTATTGATGAGATAGGCAAAATTCTTTACCATGTTTTCGATCATCGCCGTTTCGCCCGACACTTTCAGGCCCAGCATGGTAAAATAGGAATCCCAGTAATAGATCTCGCGAAAACGCCCGCCGGGCACTATATACGGATGCGGCAGCGGCAGCAGCGACGAGCCCGCTATCGCTGTATCGGGTTCGCGGCGAAGCACTTTCCAGAGCTTGCTGATATGAGTGCGGATATCCTCATCAGCAGGTGTAACATAACTTTCGGTGGGGCTTCCCGGCACCTGGAAGTTTTCCTCCACAAATGCTTTCAGCGAAAAACGGATAGCAGGGTTCTTTTTAACGGCGAGATAATCTTTTACAATCGCTGCCGGCATGCGCCTGGGCGTACAGTCAACAAAGGTTTTCCCGTCGGGAAAAATTTTCGAAAGCTGCACATCGGTGAAAAGCTGTCCGTACAATTCATCGGGTGTAGCCGGGCGGTTGGTTTGCGCGCCGGCGGTTAAAGCACCGCATATCAGCACGCCTGTTATTATTCGCATATACATAAACGTTATTGCTGCACCGTAAAGGTTTTTTTCTGCACACCCACACCGGTAATGGTCAGCTTTTTCCAGTGAGGCGGCAGCACTGACTTGATCTGAACGATCCCCTTGTCGGTGATCTCCAGTCCGCCGAAGCCCATCAGCACGCTTTGCACAATACCTCCTGCTCCCGTGGCGAAATACGGATTGGTACCGCCCTTTGTTTCGGCGATGACCCGGAATGGCGGGTTCAGGTTGGGCACGTATGACTCGTTGAACCAATGTCCTGCTTTTTCGCGGTTGCCGAGGCGTGCATACAGAGTGGTGAACACGGCCTGCGTCATTGCAGGGGTGCCTGCATCGGGCACCCGCTGTGAATAATATTCCAGGTCGCGCAGTACCTCGGCAGGGCTGGTCACTTCCTTCAGCGGGTACGCCAGCAGGTTGACATCTGCCTGTTTGATGCCCTCACCCTGGTAGCTGGCATGTTCGCGGGTAACACCGTCGGCCATTTTCAGGATCGGGATATTGGCAGCCACCTGCATCCAGTCGGGGTCGGGTGCCAGGCCCAGCAGTTTTGCGGCGGCCGTTGCGTACTGCAAGTTCGCTTTCGCAGCGGCATTGGTAAACGCGTTGTTATCGACGTTCTCTGCCCATTCATCGGCGGCCACCACGTTTTTGATATCATACCGTCCCGGCCCGTTCCGCTCCACGCGGCTGGCCCAAAAATCGGCGGTGGCGCTGAGAATAGGCCAGCCTTTTTCGCGCAGCCAGTCTTTGTCTTGCGTAACCCGGTAATAGTTCCAGGCGGCGATGGC
>JBDHYM010000045.1:0-17018 GCA_039811405.1 Flavihumibacter sp.
AAGCGGCTGCTCGTTCATTGGAAAAATCAAATTAGCATTTTTACGCAGAATACCTTGTCATTGCTTTTCTTTGAAGCTGAAACGGCTACATGGAATGGAACCATTGTTTTTCGCACGGACGCTTTGGGCAGGGTGTTATTTCGGCTACGCCACGCACGCCTTATGAACGGGATTTTGACCGGCTGGTTTTTTCTTCCGCTTTTCGCCGGCTGCAAGACAAGACGCAGGTTTTTCCGCTGCCCGGCCCCATCCTGGTGCACAACCGGCTGACACACTCGTTCGAAGTAGCCAGCGTGGGCCGGTCGATCGGAAAGATCGTGGGCGAGCAGATGACCGAAAAGCTGACGGGTTCGCTGACGGCAGAAGCGTTTCATTTCTACCAGCACGACCTGGGTAGCGTGGTAGCAGCCGCTTGCCTGGCGCATGATATCGGCAATCCTTCTTTCGGACATTCGGGCGAAGCAGCCATCTCTTCCTATTTTATCGAGCAGGCGGAGGCGGCCTTAAACGGACAATCACTGAAAGCACATTTCGGCGAGGGCGAGTGGCAGGATCTTACGCATTTTGAAGGCAACGCCAATGCGCTTCGCATACTCACGCACCATTATGCCAACCGGCAGAAGGGCGGCTTTCAGCTGACCTATACCACGCTGGCTTCGATTGTGAAATACCCCGGCGAATCGCTGGCGGCCGACGGTCAAAGCCTGGCCACCAAAAAATACGGTTTTTTCCAGTCAGAGAAAGCCGCCATGGCCGAGATCGCCGCCGCCCTGCAATTACCGCAAACGCAGGCGCAACCGATACGATACCAGCGCCATCCTTTTGTGTTCCTGGTAGAAGCGGCCGATGATATCTGTTACCGGGTGATCGATTGGGAAGATGCGCACCGGCTCGGCATCATCGACAGCGATACGGCAGTGCGGTTGCTGCTTGACCTGCTCGGTACTTCGCCGCGCGACAACATGGACCGCATTCAAAAAACATTGCATGAGCTGGACAATGACCCGCGCGAGCAGCTTTCTTTTCTTCGTGCAAAATGCATCAATTACCTGGCGGTGAGTTGCGCCGATGTTTTTGTGGAGAATCAATCGGCCTTACTAACGGGCAGCTATAACCGATCTTTGCTCGATGGCATCCATGACAATGCCAAACAGGCGTTGGAGACGATTAACCAGGTGACCATACAGAAGATCTACAACCATGAAACAGTAGTACGCATAGAACTGGCAGGATATGAGGTGATGCGATCGCTGCTTTCTTCATTTGTCCCGGCGGTACTGGCGGAAAAGCCCAGCCACAAAGACCAGAAGTTGCGGCGTCTGCTGCCGCCCCAGTATGTAGCGCCGGCAGCGGGCGCATATGAGAAAGCGTTGTCCGTGATCGATTTCGTGGCGGGTATGACCGATTCGTATGCGATGGAAATCTATAAGAACCTGCGGGGAATCAGCTTACCTACGCATACATAATGGATTCCTTTTGCCTTGCAAAAGCCTTCATGAATACACAACTTATTGATTAATAGTTATTTATAATACCTGTTCGCTTCAATTTCCTTCCTTACGGGCTCGGGCACCAGGAAGCGGATATCGTTGTTTTCTTTTACCAGTTGGCGAATCTGGGTGGCCGATATATCGAGCAGCGGGGCATTCACCAGGGTGGTCAGGGCGCTTTCTGGTTGTATGGGATAACCGGGCCGCTGGTACACATAGATGGGATAATGTTCGAGCAGCACGGCGGCATTTTTCCATTTCCTGATATTCTGGTAGCCGTCACTTCCCATGATGATGGAAAACCGGTGCTGCGGAAATTTCTCCGACAGGTAGGTAAGCGTATCGATGGTATAAGAGGGGCGGGGCAGGTGAAACTCGATGTCAGATGCCTGTAATCCGTCTATCCCTTCAATGGCGAGCTTCACCAGGTGCAGCCGGTCATATTCATTGAGAAGTCCGGCAGCGGGCTTGAATGGGTTCTGCGGACTCACCACCAGCCAAACCTGCTGAAGTGAGCTATGGGTGCGCACATAATTGGCAATGATACAATGACCGATATGGATGGGATTGAACGAGCCGAAATAGAGACCAACTTCCATGGCATTCAGATCAGGTCTTCGACGAAGATGTTTTCGGCTTCATCGATGCGCAGGCTCAGGTTGTAGCCAGCCACCGTAATGGCGATGGGATCGCCGAGAGGGGCTTTCTGCTCCACGCGTATCTTTTCACCGGGAACGCAGCCCATTTCCATCAGCTTCAGGAATATCTCATTGTTTTCAAAGCTTTTGATAATAACCGTTTTTCCAATGGCAATATCAGAAAGACGTTTTAATACAGGGGTCGGCTGGATGGTCATTGCGAACGATTTACGATTTTTGCCGGGCGATGAACAAAAGTACCGATATTATTGAGTTTCATTACCTGGTGAAAGACTTTAGTTTTTCCCACCGACATGCCTGCAAGCTGTTCCTGCAGCAATTGTTCAAAAAGGAAAGGCTGCCGCTGGCTTCCCTCCGATACATTTTCTGCGACGACGAATACCTGCTCGCCATCAACCGGCAGTTTTTGCAGCACGACTATTATACCGACATCATCAGCTTTCCCTTATCTGCTCCCGGCGAACCCTTCGAGGGAGAAGTTTATATCAGTATTCCCCGTGTACAGGAAAACGCCCTGGCTGCGGGTGAACGCTTTACCCGAGAGCTACACCGGGTATTGTTTCACGGCGCGCTGCATTTCTGCGGGTACAAAGACAAAAGCGCCGCCCAGCAGAAAACCATGCGTGCCAAAGAAGAGGAATGCCTGGAAGCGTATGCCGTGTTCCGGGAAAAGTTAAAAGCCGGGAATAAATAGGGACCGCCGTTGAAGGATACCGGCCCAACTCGATGATCAGGCGCCAACGGACCGGGTCCAGCTATATAACTATTCTTCCGCAAAGATTTATGGGCGCGCCTGGCGAAAGGAAAGCAACACCAGGCATTTCACCAATACGTTGAAAATTATACCTGGCTGGTAAAATCAGCGGAGGAGTGTTTCACGTGGAACAAAGAAGGCCATTAATTCCAGTCAACAGGAATCATCCGCACCGGCATGTCGTCAATATATGCTTTCTGACATAAAAGGGTTACGCCTATTTCTACTGCTTATGGAGTAGACTGTATATTCCCGACTCTAATTGTTCCACGTGAAACAACTACTGCCGGGGTGCTTGTTCCGCAAGGGGGGATATGTACACGGTTACAGCTATATTCTTCAGCGCCACAGCTCTCTCGATCAGCCTGTTCCCGGCAACAGCAGCGCCTTGTTTGTTTCAAGGGAAGAAATATCTCAAGCGTCTGCCGGAAAAGAACCCCGCACAGCGTTCCGATCTTGTTCCACGTGGAACAAGGGCAGGTTCACTGCAGGCAAGCAGAACAATTGACGAGGGTTCGCTACATCGCCTGCATTACCCCAATGCCGCTTACCGGTAGCCAATCCGCTCAAATCCGGTAATTCTCTTTCCTCTGTTGTCTTTTGACTTTTCCCGTTCGTACTTTTGCTTCTTAATTCTCTATATGTTTCCTGTTTATGATGTTATTGTGGTAGGCGCCGGCCATGCCGGTTGCGAAGCGGCAGCAGCAGCAGCCAATATGGGCAGCTCAGTGCTGTTGGTAACCATGAATATGCAAACGATCGCCCAAATGAGCTGTAATCCCGCTATGGGAGGTATTGCCAAAGGACAGATCGTACGGGAAATAGACGCGTTGGGCGGGTACTCGGGCATAGTATCCGACAGAAGCATGATCCAGTTCCGGATGCTGAACCTGTCGAAAGGGCCGGCCATGTGGAGTCCGCGCAGCCAAAACGACCGCATGCTTTTCGCGGCTACCTGGCGGCAGCTATTGGAAGAAACACCCGGTGTCGACTTTTACCAGGATACCGTCAAGGGGTTGATCATCAAAGAAAACCGGGCCTGTGGCGTGGTCACTGGACTGGGACATGCCATCGAATCCAAAGCGGTGGTTGTAACCAGCGGTACCTTCCTGAACGGGATGATCCACATAGGGGAGAAGACCTTCGGCGGCGGACGGGTAGCAGAAAAGGCCGCCACGGGCATTACCGAACAACTGGTTGCCCTGGGCATGGAAGCCGACCGGCTGAAAACCGGTACCCCGCCCCGCATCGACGGCCGGAGCCTGAACTACACCGTCATGGAAGAACAGCCGGGCGACGATACCATCAGCGGTTTTTCTTATTTGGTTCCGCCAACGCTGAAACCGGAGAACCAGCGCAGTTGCCATATCAGCTATACCAATTCCCTCACCCACGACATCCTTAAAACAGGCTTCGACCGTAGTCCCATGTACACCGGTCGCATAGAAGGCGTCGGCCCGCGGTATTGTCCCAGTATAGAAGACAAGATTAACCGCTTCGCCGACCGGGAACGCCACCAGATATTCGTGGAGCCTGAAGGCTGGAATACGGTCGAGATTTATGTGAATGGGTTCAGTACCTCTTTGCCCGAAGACGTACAATACAAAGCGCTGACCACCATCCCGGGCTTTGAAAATGTAAAAATGTTTCGCCCGGGCTATGCCATCGAATATGACTATTTCCCGCCAGTACAACTGAACTATTCGCTCGAAACAAAACTGGTATCGCACCTTTTCTTTGCCGGGCAAATCAACGGCACCACGGGCTATGAAGAAGCCGCCTGCCAGGGATTAATGGCCGGCATCAATGCCCATCGTAAAGTGAGGGAAGAGGCGCCATTTATCCTGAAAAGAAGCGAGGCCTATATCGGGGTGCTGATCGACGACCTGATCAGCAAGGGAACCGAAGAGCCCTACCGCATGTTTACCAGCCGGGCAGAATTCAGAACCTTGCTGCGGCAGGACAATGCTGACCTGCGGCTTACAGAGATGAGCTTCCGTATGGGGCTCGCCGGGCAAGACAGGATGGAGAAAGTCATCCAGAAAAAGCAAGGTACCGGATCACTGAAAACCTGGCTGGCCGACCACTCCGCCGATCCGGAAACAGTCAACCCTTTCCTGGAAGCCGTCGGCTCGGCGCCGCTCCAGCAAAAGCAACGCTGGTCGCAATTGCTGCTCCGCCCGAATATAACCCTCGACACCCTTACCAGCCATGTCCCGGCATTGGCAGCCGATCTGGCTAACTTTCCGGCAGAAATCCGCCAGCAGGCGGAGATCCAACTGAAATACGAAGTCTATATCGAAAAAGAAAAAGAACTGGTACTACGCATGAACCAGATGGAATCGCTGGAAATACCCGAATCGTTCGACTACAGCCGGGTAGCTGCTATTAGCAATGAAGCCCGTGAAAAGCTGAAGAAAATACGTCCGCGTACCCTAGGACAAGCCAGCCGGATCAGCGGCATAAACCCAAGCGATGTACAAATCCTGATGGTGTATATGGGTCGATAGGCGAGCGGGCAAAACCGCCGGAGAAACAACTAAAAAAAGTAATAAGTTAATTTTAACGTTAACTTATTACCTTTTGTTAATCAACATTATACCTACTATTTTAGGTTCCTTACACCGGTATAATGCCGAATATTTTCGGGTCATCCTGCCTACACGGCCGCCAGCGCACTTTTCAGCGGGATCTTTTTCCCGATCAGTTTCTCGATATCACGGATATAAGTCCGCTCTTCCTGGTCGCAAAGGGAAATGGCGGTTCCGGTAGCGCCGGCACGACCTGTTCGCCCGATGCGGTGCACATAGGTTTCCGCCACATTCGGAATTTCGTAATTAACGACCCATTGCAGCTCTTCTATGTCAATACCCCGGGCGGCAATATCGGTGGCCACCAGAGCCCTCAATTTGCCCGCTTTGAAGCTATTCAGGGCCTGCTGCCGTGCCCCCTGGCTTTTATCGCCATGAATGGCTGCAGCGCTGATCCCATTCTTATGAAGAAAACGCGCCAGCTTGTCGGCCCCGTACTTAGTACGGGTGAAGACCAGCACCGGGCTGATCCGCCTTTCGTGCAGCAGGTCACACAAATAGGTTTTCTTTTCTTCCTTGCTTACCCAATGCAGTTCCTGGCTGATGATCTCCGCGGTGGATGATACAGGATCAACAGCTACGGTTTCAGGCTGCGACAATATGGTGCCGGCCAGCTCCCTGATCTCGGCAGGCATGGTGGCAGAGAAAAACAGCGATTGCCGCTTCGCCGGTATCAGCTTCAGCACTTTCTTCACGTCGTGCACAAATCCCATGTCCAGCATGCGATCTGCCTCGTCCAATACAAAATACCGCAGCTTCGAGAGATCCAACAACCGCTGCGATGACAAATCAAGCAGGCGACCCGGTGTGGCGATCAGTATATCCACACCCCGTTTCAACTGCTCCACCTGGGGTACTTGTGATACCCCTCCAAACAGGGTCATGCTTTTGAAACCAAGGTATTTTCCATAATCGCGGAAGCTCTCTTCTACCTGGATGGCCAGTTCCCGCGTGGGGGTCAGCACCAGCACCTGTATGCCGGACAGCTTTTGCTTTTCTTTATCGGCCGACAACAACTGTAGTACCGGAATGGCGAATGCCGCCGTTTTCCCGGTACCCGTTTGTGCACAGGCCAGCAGGTCTTTACGATTCAAAACAACCGGGATGGCTTTCTCCTGGATCGGAGTGGGCGCCACATACCCGGCATCGGTCAACGCCCTTAATACGGGCGCTGTAACCGCTAATTGCGAAAAATTCAAAACAATAAATTTTAGTAATAAAAATCCGGTAAGGCTGACGCACAGGTCACTTTACCCGCCTTACATACGCTCAGCACTTAAAACATCAAGAGGAGAACGAAAATAAGAATTGCAAATATAGTGAAAATCAACCAATCAACCCAGCGGCACGGCTTATCTCCAGCATCCGGTCGATCGGCTTCTTGGCGGCTATCCGCAAATCCTCATCCATCAGTATCTCAGGCAATTCATATTCCATACAGAGATAAAGCTTCTCTAACGTGTTGAGTTTCATATGCGGACAGTCATTGCAGGCGCAACTGTTATCCGGCGGGGCGGGAATGAAATTCTTCTGCGGACTCGCTTTCTGCATCTGGTGCAGGATGCCGGTCTCAGTAGCTACAATATAATCGGATCCCGGGTCCTGCTGGGTAAATTTCAGCAACTGGGTGGTAGACCCGATAAAATCGGCTATTCTCAGCAACGGATCCTCGCATTCGGGGTGAGCGATCAGCTTGGCTTCGGGATGCCTTACTTTCAACCGGGTGATCTTCTCCAGGCTGAATATTTCATGCACCATACAGGCGCCGTTCCACAGCACCATGTTCCGGCCCGTCTTCTTGTTCAGGTAAGCACCCAGGTTCTTGTCGGGCGCAAAAATGATCGGCTGATCGGCCGGTACGCTTTCTATGATCTTCTCGGCATTGCCGCTGGTACAGATGATATCACTCAGCGCTTTGATCTCGGCGGTACAGTTGATATAAGAGATCACCACATGATCCGGGTGTTTCTCCCTGAACTGCCTGAACAGCGGGGCAGGTGCTGAGTCGGCCAGTGAGCAGCCTGCTTTCAGGTCGGGCAGTACCACCTTTTTGCCAGGGTTCAGTATTTTGGCGGTTTCGGCCATAAAATGCACGCCCGCAAATACGATCATATCGGCATTGGTCTTTTCGGCCTGCTGCGCCAGTCCCAGGCTGTCACCGATATAATCCGCCACATCCTGTATATCAGCTTCCTGGTAATAATGCGCCAGGACGATGGCATTTTTTTCTTTTTTCAATCGATCGATCGCCGCAAACAGATCCATCGCCGGATCAATCGCCCGGTCGAGGAAACCTTTTTTCTCAATGTCGAGCGCTTCAGGTGCTATGTTGATATCTGCCATAATAAATACTATAATACAATATTTATAAATAAACCTATTACTATTAGGGCTGTGAATAGGTGGAGAACTATTTCAAAACGCGTTTGCTTATCCAAAATTACTTGCTTATCCACAGTAATACACATTCTGTTAAAATCAATAATTCCGGCGGGGCCTGTATTTCGGATCATTACCCACAACCGTGGATTTATTTTTGACTGTACAATCATTTTGTATGGGCGCTGTTAAATCGCTGGGTAAAAACCGGCAGTTATTAGCCGGTCCATATGAAAAATACGGTCCAACTTAATTTTTGCCGAAAATTTCCCCGCTTCGCGGGAAGGCTTAGCCCCCCTTTTCCCCGACTTTCCTGCTTCATTCACACGCCCTGTGAGAAGACGTTTCACGCCAAAAAGTTGCATCGCCGAAAACAGTTCAAATGCACGCTTGCCGCGAATTTGAGGGGTTATCCCCAATTTGTTCATATCTCTAATTTGCTTATTTTCGCTCCTCATTTTTTGAAAACCCTATATACTAATTATTTAGCATCATGTCTATTATTCAAAGCATCCGCGACAAAGCTGCCTGGGCGGTTTTCATCATTATTGCGCTCAGCTTGCTCGGGTTCCTTTTAATGGATGCCTTTGTAGGAAAGAGCGGCCGGGGCCTGTTCAGCGGAGGCAACACGGTGGGCTCAATCAACGGCGAAAAGCTCGACTATGTAAAATACCAGACCCGTATTCAGCAGACCGAAGACCAGTATAAAGCCAGTGGGTATCCCATGAATGAAATGATCCGCCAGAACGTGCAGGACCAGGTGTGGAACCAACTGATAGAAGAGAACGTGCTGACGACGCAATATGAAAAACTGGGACTGGCTGTTACTCCCAAGGAACTCGACGATATTTTATTCGGCGCCAACCCGCCGGCCGACTTGCGCCAGCAGTTCTCGGATAAAGACGGAAATTATGATGCAAATTCAGCCCGCGCCGCCATTCGTAGCCTGGCCAAGCAAAATCCGCAGATGGCGGAGAATTTTTCCAGCCAGTATCTTCCGGCCCTGATGGAAAACCGCCTGCGCGAAAAATATGTATCGTTGTTGTCCGAGACGTATTATATACCCAAATGGATGGCCGAGAAAATGAACGCCGATCAGAATGAGCTGGCTGCCATCAATTATGTATCCGTGCCCTATACAACGGTTAGCGATAGCGCTGCCGAAGTAAAAGTGTCGGATGGCGATATACAGGATTATATCAATAAGCACAAGGAAGAGTTTAAGCAGGAAGCAAGCCGCAGCATCAGCTATGTGAGCTTCAGTGCCGCGCCGACTGCCGGAGACAGCCTCGCCGTAAAAGAATCGCTCGAAGCACTCAAGCCTGACTTTATCGCTACCACTGATCCCGGGAGTTTCCTGGTGCGCAATACCAGTGAGCAGAAATTCGCTGATATATATGTATTGAAGTCGCGTTTGCAGGTGCCCAACGCCGAATCGATTCGGGAGTTGCCCGACGGCGGCGTATTCGGACCTTATCTCGACGGCGGCAACTATGTAATGGCGAAAATGATCGGCAAGAGAAATATGCCCGACAGCGTGAAGTGCCGTCACATTCTGATCAGCACCCAGACCAATCCTGATAGCACTGCCAAAGCAAGAATCGACAGCATCGCCGCCGCGATCAAAGGAGGCGCTGATTTCAATGCGCTGGCACTGAAATACAGCGACGATCCAGGCAGCAAAGAAAAAGGAGGAGAATATACCTTCGGATCACTGCAGGCCAGCAGCCTGGCGCCCGAGTTTTCGAAAGCTATTTTTTATGGTGCTACCGGCGACAAAAAAGTGGTGAAAACCGATTTTGGCTATCACTATATAGAAGTGTTGTCGCAAAAGAATTTTGAGCCCGCTTATCAGGTAGCTTATATGAGCCGCCCCATTAGCGCCAGCCTGGCCACCGACCAGGCTGCTTCGGGTGCAGCGAACCAGTTTGCCGGTGAAAGCCGCAATGCCAAAGCATTTGACGAAGCGGTAACCAAAAACCACCTGGCCAAGCTGTTGGCTACCGATATCAAACCCAATGACATCAATGTAGCCGGAGTGGGCGCCAGCCGCCAGTTGGTGCGCTGGATCAATGAAGCGAAAATCGGCGAGGTGTCGGAGCCGGTTCCTATTGAGGACAAGTATATAGTAGCGATGGTTTCCGAAATCAATAAGGAAGGAACCGTTTCGGCTGCAAAGGCGCGTCCGCAGTTGGAGTTGCTTCTCCGCAACCAGAAAAAGGCGGGTGTGATCAGCAAAAAGATCGGTGCAGCCGCTACGCTCGATGCGGTGGCAGCCGCTACGCAAGCCACGGTGATGACGGCCGACAGTGTTCGGTTTATCAGTCCCTTTGTAGCGGGTATAGGCCAGGAGCCGAAAGTAGTAGGCGCGGCGTTCGATAAAGACAACCAGGCGAAGCCTTCAAAAGCGATTGCCGGCAATGCCGGTGTTTTCGTGGTGAAGACGAACAATGTGTCGGCCGTGGCTGACGGCGGCGTGAATGTGGACGAGCAGCGGAAAGCGATCATGATGCAATCGCGCCAGATGTCGGGTTACCGTTCAGTGGAATCGCTGCGGAAATCGGCGAACGTGAAAGATGAGCGGGCGAAGATTTTATAGATTTGCGGTTTATCGTTGCTGCAAAATATTGTATTTACCCGCCGGGATTTCCCGGCGGGTTTTTTATGCAAACCCCGCTATTCATTAACTTTGTTCCCGGAATATGTCAGATATAATTGTCAATAAAGTGGCGGAAAGCGGGCTGATCACGCTCGACCTGGAAAACTATCTTCCGGTAACAGCGGTTGTTCCGTTTGACCTGAAACCGTTTCTTTTTAGGGAATTGATCCTGAAAGAGAAAGATTTCCGGGAGGCAATGAAGAACCTCGACTGGAACCAGTATGCCGGAAAAGCGGTGGCGGTTTTCTGTTCGGCCGACGCCGTCATACCCGTTTGGGCGTATATGCTGGTTACCAGCAACCTGCAGCCGGTCGCGGAAACCGTTTTCCTGGGTTCGGTGGCGGAACTGGAAAAACAGCTTTTCCTTGAATCTTTAAGAAATATTGACCTGGCTGCTTTTGAAGACCAGCGCATCGTGGTAAAAGGCTGCGGCGACAAACATATCGGCGAATATGCCTACCTGGAAATCACCCGGCTCCTGCGACCGGTGGCTAAATCTATTATGTACGGAGAGCCCTGCAGCACTGTTCCGGTGTACAAGAAGCGATCTATCTCTCAGTAATCTGTTTTGATGTTCTTGTTGAAAGGTAGCCTGAACTGGTAACCGGCCTTTTCGTCGGTGCTGTCATCGAGCACATCGAGGCCATAACGCAGGTAGCGCGGATCGGCATAAGCGAAGGTGCCGAAAAGACGATCCCACACAGAAAAAATATTCCCGTAATTGGTATCGGTCAGCGGCCGTTCAAAATGATGGTGCGCCTTGTGCATATTGGGTGAAACGAAAATCCAACTGATGGGCCGGTCGAGCCACAGCGGCACACGGATATTCGCATGGTTGAAATGAGTGAATAAAGCCGAAAGGCCGCGGTAGAGAAAATACAATCCCACGGGCGCACCGACTGCTACGATGCCTATGATCACCGATGTTTCGCGGAACAGCCATTCGCCGGGATGGTGCCGGGTGCCAGTGGTAACATCCACCTTGGTATCGCTGTGGTGCACCATGTGGAACTTCCACATGAACTTAATGTGGTGCATCAGCCAGTGCGGTAAATATTGTCCGAAGAAATCAAGCAATACCAGTCCGATGCTCCAGCCGGCCCACACCGGCATGGGCAGCCAATTCAGCAAACCCACCTGGTGTTCGGTCACCATCGAACAAACCTTGATGGTCACCAGCCCAAACAGCAGGTTCAGTACCAGGGTGCAGCCCAGGAAAACCAGGTTGACGCCCGCATGACGATAACGGTTGAATGAAAAACGGAACAGCGGGTAATAGCCTTCAAGCAGCCAGAAGAATACCATACCCCCCATCAGTATCCCGATACGATGCAGGGAGCTGATATGGGTCCAGTATTCTACTAAGCGCGACATGCGTTAGGCATTTAGCATCAGCGGCATCACCAGCATCAGCAGCTCTTCGTTCTCGTCGCTGTCGGTCGGCTTGATAATACCTGCTTTGGTGGGGGTGGACAATTCCATCCGCACTTCTTCGCTTTCGGCGGCGTTCAGCATTTCGATCAGGAAGCGGGCGTTGAAAGCGATCGACAGGTCTTCGCCGTCGTACTGGCATTTCATCCGTTCCGTTCCTTCAAAGCTGAAGTCGATGTCCTGTGCAGCCAGTTGCAGTTCGCTGCCCGAAATGGTCAGCACCACCTGGTTGGTGCTCTTGTTGGAAAACACGCTTACCCGGCGAAGGGCGCCCTGGAAGTCAGCTTTGGCCACCAGCATTTTATAAGGGTTGTCGGCCGGTATCACCACTTTGTAATCGGGGAAGCGGGCATCGATCAGGCGGCAGCTCATCTGTGCCTGACCATGGCGTACAAAAAGATGGTTGCTGTTGTAGCTGACGGTAATGGTATCGTCGTTGTCGGGCAGGGCTGATTTCAGGATATTGAGGGGTTTTTTAGGAACGATGAAGCTATCGGCCTTGGCGCATTTCACGTCGGTGCGCTTGTAACGTACCAGGCGATGCGCATCGGTCGCCACAAACTGTGCAAAGTTTTTATCGAGCTCGAAAAATACGCCCGTCATCGCGGGGCGCAGATCGTCGCTGCTTACGGCAAACAGGGTTTTATTGATGGCGGTTACCAGGGCGCTGCTGGTCATGTCGAAAGAAGTGGTGCCATCGGCTGCCGGCTCTTTCGGGAAATTATCGGGATTTTCGCCCATTACCTTGTACTTGCCGTTGTCGCTCGTAATCTCGATACCAAAATTCTTATCGATGGTAAAGGTCAGCGGCTGGTCGGGAATATTTTTCAGCGAGTCGATCAGGATCTTCGCGGGAATACAAACCCTGCCGGCGTCTTTTGCCTCGATATCCATCTGCACCCGCATCACGGTTTCGAGGTCGGTCGCCACCACGGTCAGCTTGTTCCGGTCGATCTCAAACAGAAAATCTTCCAAAATGGGCAGCACCGTATTGGCATTGATAACACCACTGATCTGTTGTAACTGTTTCAACAAAGCCGACGACGAAACGATGAACTTCATATAGCTGATTAATATAGGAGGCGAAACTACTGTTTTTGGCGCAATTTTGTACGATGGCATCTCTTCAGAAATATACGCCCGCCCAGGCCCTGCAAAAGGCCCGGCACTACTGTGCCTACCAGGAAAGGTGTCACCGCGAAGTGATGGAGAAGCTTTATGGCTTTGGGCTCACCCGGGCTGAAACCGACCATTGTATCGCCACGCTGATCGAAGAAAACTACCTCAACGAAGAACGGTTCGCTGTCCAGTTCGCCGGGGGCAAAAGCCGAATGAAAGGCTGGGGCCGGCAGCGCATCGAACGGGAGCTGCGGTTACGGCAGGTCAGCGAATACTGTATCAAAAAAGCCCTGGCGACGATCGATACCGGCGGCTATGAGCAACAGTTGCTGAAGCTGGCCGAAAAGAAATGGGAAAGCCTGGCACGAGCCTCCGGGCCCGAGAGAGCGCAAAAAACGCGCGACTTCCTGCTGCGCAAAGGCTATTCCTGGAGCGAGCTGCAGCCGGTGCTGAAAGAACTCGCTGCCGGGGCCAACGGGAATGGTTAATTTCGGGTATGCTGCACATCACCACCATCCAGGCCGACCTCGCCTGGGAAGACAAAGAAACCAACCTCCGGTATTTTACGGAAAAGATTCGCCACATCGCGGGTAAAAAAGAGTTGGTGGTGCTGCCGGAAATGTTCACCACCGGTTTCAGCATGCGCCCCGAAGCGCTCGCCGAAACCATGGATGGCCCCGCGGTTTCATGGATGCGTGATATGGCCCGCGAGCAGCGCATTATACTGGCCGGCAGCCTTATCATCGAAGAAAACGGGCAGTATTACAACCGGCTGCTCTGGATGCTGCCCACCGGTGATTATGGGTATTATGATAAAAGGCACCTGTTTGCCCTGGGCGGCGAGCACCGGCATTATACGGCGGGGCAAAAACGGCTTATTACCTCGGTAAAAGGCTGGCGGGTAAATCTGCTGATCTGTTATGACCTGCGCTTTCCCGTTTGGGCGCGCCAGCAGCCTGCCGCCGGCGAAGCAGAGTACGATCTGCTCATCTGTGTGGCCAACTGGCCGGTGATGCGCGCCGCCGCCTGGAAAACACTGCTGCAGGCCCGCGCTATCGAGAACCAATGTTATGCAGTGGGCGTCAACCGCGTAGGTACCGATGCCAATGGCCTTTACCACAGCGGCGATACCATGGTGGTCGACCCGCTGGGGGCAGTATTATACCAGATGGCCGATGAAGAAGCCGTTCAAACCACCGTAATCGACAAAGCCCCTCTCCTGGCCCTGCGCGAAAAATTGCCTTTCCTGAAAGACGCCGATCCTTTCGTGCTGCCTCTTTTTCAACCGGATAAATTATAACGTATGCACACCTGGAAAATCATCAATGGCAGTGTTTTTACCGGCGACGGATGGATCGACCAGCCGCTGCTGGGCACAGACAATGGCCGCATTGTTCATATAGAAGCGCGTCATGGCTCCGGCGATCAGCACCTGGATTTGCAGGGCGGTTGCCTGGTACCGGCATTTATTGACATCCAGTTATATGGCGGCAACGGCCAGTTATTTGGTGAACACCCGTCGGTGCGCAGCCTGCAGGCTACTGTCGATTATTCCCGCGCCGGGGGCGCCTCGCTGATACTGCCTACGGTTGCCACCAATACGAACGAAGTGGTGTACGAAGCCATCGATGCCGTCCGGCAATATTGGGCCGGGGGTGGTCGCGGCGTAGCAGGGCTCCATCTCGAGGGTCCCTTTCTCAACAAAGAAAAAAAGGGCGCTCATGCGGCCGACCGCATCCAGGCGCCCACGGTGGAAGCCATTCGGAAGATACTTGATTATGGACCGGATGTAGTGCGGTTCATGACCGTCGCCCCCGAATGTTTTTCGCCCGAAAGCCTCCGTTACCTGCAGTCGACGGGTATTATCCTTAGCCTGGGCCATTCGAATGCCAGCTACGAGCAGGCGATGCAGGCCTTTGACCAGGGTATTCCGCTGGCCACGCATTTATACAATGCGATGTCGGGTTTGCAGCACCGGGCGCCGGGCGTGGTGGGCGCTGTTTTCGATCATCCTTCCGCGATGGCGAGTATAGTGGCGGATGGCTATCATGTGGACGCGGCTGCCATCCGCATTGCGAAAAAGATCATGGGAGATCGCCTTTTCCTCATCACCGATGCCGTTACCGAAAGCGACGAGGGGTATTACCGTCATATACGGCAGGGCGACCGGTTCGTGATGCCCGACGGCACCCTGTCGGGTTCAGCGCTCACTATGCGGAAAGCCGTAACGTTCTGTGTGGAGCAGGTGGGCATCGTGTTCGACGAAGCCCTGCGCATGGCATCGATGTATCCCGCACAGGCATTGGGCATAGCGGCGCATCATGGAAAAATAGCGCCGGGGTACGTCAGCGAATGTTGTATTCTTCATCCCGACGGCCGGTCGGAGATCAGGGTGTTGTAATCAGCGTTCGCACCAGCGCCACTTTGGGGTCGCGGTTGTGAATGATGTCATCACGCGTGGTTTTCACTTCTATATCAGGTAATACCCCGCGCCCGTTTTGTGGCTGGTTCTTATCGGTCACGAGCCGGAAACGGGGCAGTCGGAAGCGAATGCCCGACTCGGGCAACGTAACATTGGGAATGAACCAGGCCGTGTTGCCATAAGCCGCGCCGCCGGTCTCCTCTCCTATCAGCTTCACTTTCGGCAGGCCCTTCATGGCGTGGGCAAAAAGCGCCGCTGCAGAAAAAGAATTGGCGCCCGTCAGCACATATACATTGCCGTTATAGTGGTCTTTTTTGCGCGGGCGGAAATAATGCCGCTCGTAAAATCCGAAATGGTAGTGGCCGTCGGGCCGACGGCGCGTGATGACACTGAACAGCATGCCAGTAAACCAGTTGTGCTGCACATAGCGGCCATGTATGCTGCCTTTGCGGATGGCGTACAATGAATCGGCCAGCTTAAAGCGCCGGTTCGCGATCATCTTGGTGAGAAAGGTGGAATGGTTCACATTGCCGCCGCCGTTGCTGCGAATATCGATTACCAGGTTCCGGATATTTTCTTTTCTGAGTTCATGGAAACTGCTTCTGAAAAAAGAACGCAACTGGTAACCGTTGTTGAACGTATTCACCGTCATATAGGCGGTTGATAACCCGGTATCGACCTGTATGGAGCGGGCATTGAACAGGCGGTCGTCGCGGCGCTGTTTTCTTTTCAGCTTTTCTTTGATAACAGGCAATACTGCGGCGCGCTTTGCCGAGTCGGATCTGCGCGGCTGGTAAAGCCGGAAATCGAAATGGTTTTCCCGTCCGCTGCTATCGATATATCCCAGGCGGTATTCAGCATCGTACCCGTCGATCAGCCGCAGCCAGGCGCCGAAAGCGCCGCGGTTGCTGAGGGTCTGGCGCAGGTAATTGGCATTGTATCCGTCTGAAGGAATAAACGTGCTGAGGCTGTCGGCCAGTTGCACGAGCGGTCGTCCGTTGAGACTGGTAAGAAGGGTGCCACGGGGCAGCAACTGGTTACCGCGCTGGAGGGTATTGCCCAGCACGATGGTGTCGTTCTCCAGCCACTTGATGGTGACGGGAAACAGCGGCAGGCGCGCTGTATCCAGAAAGGCGAGGTATTTTTTGGAATAGCGTGTGCTGGTATGCCCGCAATGGATTTTTGCGACGACCCAGCTCAGCACCGACCGGAACTGCGGTTCGGTCATCGAATCACGCAGGCGTGAGCGACCCTCGCCGAAATAATACCGCATGCTGTCTGCCGGCGTGTACCAGTGAACGCTGGGATGTGATGTCTCCAAAATCTGCTCGAAGAGATCATAGTCGCGCTGAAGCTGTGCCGGCGCGTACTTTTTGCCGGGATCGAAAGCGGCCCGGGGCGCGCGGCAGCCGGAGCCGGTACAAAACAAAACCAGTAAAAACAATAAGACAGGTCGCTCGCGCAGGTACATTCGATAAAGATACCTACTGTTCTTTAAACGCATTCCATCCCTG
>JBDHYM010000046.1:0-16870 GCA_039811405.1 Flavihumibacter sp.
CCTGGCCAGCAAAACTACGGGCAATAAAATTATGCCAACACCTTTAAAACAACGTTAAGGCATTAAAGTTTGATCATTGCCGGCCGCAGAACCAGTTGATGCCGTCCACTGCATCCCAGTAGCTCAGCCAGTAGTCTTTCACTTCCGCCTGCAGCAGGTAACCCTCGGTACGGTTGTAAAAGGTCTGCACGCCCGGGCGGCTCAGGTTACCATACAGCACTACGTTCGAGGCCGGGGCATAGCCATAGGCTTTCAGAATGGAAAAGCCATTATAGGTTTCCACCATGAAATAGCTGCAATAGGCATCGCTGTATTGTACCACGCCGCGTTCGCGGTTCAGCCAGTACGATTCGTCGATCACTTCACCGGGCGCATATACAACCCGGTGGCAGGCGGTAAGCAGCAGAAAGGCGGGGAGCACAAGGAGTAGTATTTTTTTCATGTCGGGTTGTTTTGTACTCCTCTGACGGCCCCTGACCCGTTAAGATTAATAAAGGCTTGTTAATACGAACGGGTGTTCGTATTGGCTTTGTCCGGCGAATTTGCTCCCGGCCGCAGCGCTCATCGGCGCGATTGAAAAAAGGATTTCATCAGCGCGGCACATTCTTCTGCCAGCACGCCGCTGCTGGTAACTGCTTTGGGATGAAAAGGAGAATGATTGCCGGTGATCCTGGCATGCCCGTTTTTGGGATCGGCTGCTCCCCATACAATGCGGCCCAGCTTGCTCCAGTACAGCGCGCCTGCGCACATCAGGCAGGGCTCTACCGTTACATACAACGTGGCATCGGGCAGGTATTTTGCACCGATGTAATTAAAGCCCGAAGTAAGCGCTATCATTTCGGCGTGCGCCGTCGGATCATTGAGCTGCTCGACCTGGTTGTGCCCCCGTGCAATGACGCGGCCTCCCATAACCAGCACCGCACCCACCGGCACCTCGCCGGCGGCAAATGCTTTCTCGGCCTCAGCCAGGGCCTGCCGCATAAACTGTTCGTCGTTCATCGAACCGCTAAAGTAAATATTTGTAATTTGATCATTATGCTTTCCATCTCCACCGCCCTGCCGGCGCTTCGGCAATGCTTCTTATCGGGCAGGACCCGTTCGGCCGAATGGCGTGTACAAAAGCTCAAAGCGCTTCGCGAAGCATTGCTCAGCCACGAGCACGAGATCTACGAAGCGCTGTATGCCGACCTGCACAAACCCCGCGAAGAAGCTTATGTAACGGAGCTGGGAATTGTGCTGGAAGAGATAAAGCTGGCGTTGAAGAACCTGCGACGCTGGATGCGGCCGGAAAAAGCTTCCACCAACCTGCTGAATTTTCCTTCTTCCAGCTTTATTATTAAAGAGCCCAGGGGCGTGGTGCTGATCATCGCGCCGTGGAATTATCCTTTTATGCTGCTGATGGGTCCGCTGGTGGGCGCCATCGCCGCCGGCAATACCGTAGTGCTGAAACCGAGCGAATGGGCGCCTGTAACGGCTACGGTTATGCGAAAAATAGCGGAGCAGGTTTTTGATCGCGATGAAGCATTGTATATAGAGGGCGATGGCGCGGTGGTGGTGCCCGAAATGATGAGCGGCTTTCGCTTTGACCATATCTTCTTTACCGGCGGCAAAAGAACAGGCGCGCGGCTTTTTGCGGCTGCGGCCGAACAACTGGTGCCGCTTACCCTCGAGCTGGGTGGTAAAAGCCCCTGCATGGTAACCGCCCACGCCAACGTCGAAGTGGCCGCCCGGCGCATTGCGATGGCAAAATTCTCAAATGCAGGGCAGATGTGTATTGCGCCCGATTATGTGCTGGTAGACGCTGCAAAAAAAGATATGCTGACCGAAGCGCTGGTCAGGGCCATCCGCCGGTTCTTTGGCGACAATGCAAAACAATCACCGGGTTATGGCAGGATCATCAATGAAGCCCAGTTCAGCCGGCTGACGGGTTATCTTGCTGACGGAAAAATCGTGCACGGCGGCGAAACAGATGCCGCCGAAAGATATATCGCGCCTACGCTGATCGACCAGCCGGCGCTGGAAAGCGCCGTGATGAATGAAGAGATATTCGGACCCATCCTGCCCCTGCTGGCCGTGCAGAACCGCGACGAAGCCTGGCAGATCATACAGCGCCATCCCGATCCGCTGGCTTTTTATGTGTTCAGTGAAAACGCCGAAGAGCAGGCGTACTGGACGGAAAAAGTTCCCTTTGGCAGCGGCTGCATCAACAACGCCAGTTTACAGTTCACCAATAGCCACCTGCCTTTCGGCGGCAGGGGAGCGTCGGGCATGGGTGTTGCGCATGGCAAATACAGCTTCGATACGTTTTCTCACCGCAAATCAATGTTGAAGACACCCACCTGGTTCGACCCCGCGATCAGGTACCCGCCTTTTGCCGGCAGGCTGTCGCTGCTTAAAAAGATCATTGGCTAGGCCGGCGGCTGCAGCTCACAGCTCCACGCGGCATCTGGCCTCGGCCGTTCAAATGCATAGCCCTGGTAGCGGCGGCCGATATCCAGCAGCAGTTCGTCGATCTCTTCCCTGCTCCGTGCCATGACCAGTTGCTGGCGGTATTCGCGGATATTTGGCAGGCCGCGGAGATAATTATTATAATGCCTGCGCATTTCGTTGATACCGGGCACCAACCCCTTCCAGTCGATCGAGCGGTACAAGTGTTTGCGGATCACATCCACGCGGTCTTCGATCGAGGGGGGTGGCAGGTGATCACCGGTAGACAGGTAATGTTTGATTTCGCGGAATATCCAGGGATAACCGATGGCGGCGCGACCGATCATGATGCCGTCCACCCCATATCGGTTTTTATAGAGCAGGGCTTTTTCAGGCGAATCGATATCGCCGTTGCCAAAGACTGGAATGGTAATGCGTGGATTTTCTTTTACGCGTGCAATGGGCTCCCAATCGGCCTCGCCTTTGTACAACTGGCTGCGCGTGCGGCCGTGGATCGCCAAGGCGGCGATACCGGTATCTTGCAGGCGCTCGGCCACTTCCATGATATTGATGCTGTTGTGGTCCCAGCCAAGCCGCGTTTTCACCGTTACCGGCAGGCGGGTCGACCGAACACAGGCGGCAGTGAGCCGCACCATCAGGTCCACATCTTTCAATACGGCGGCGCCCGCGCCCTTGGTAACTACCTTTTTGACCGGGCAGCCGAAATTGATATCGAGCAGATCGGGGCGCACTGCATCTACGATCTGCGCGCTGAGCGCCATTGCTTCTTCATCGCCCCCGAATATCTGGATGCCGACAGGCCGCTCTTCTTCGAAAATGTCGAGCTTTTGCCGGCTTTTGATGGCGTCGCGAATGAGTCCTTCGCTGGAGATGAATTCGGTGAACATCAGGTCGGCCCCGTTGTCTTTGCAAACGGCCCGAAACGGCGGATCGCTTACATCTTCCATTGGCGCCAGCAGCAACGGGAAATCAGGTAAGGAAACGGGGCCAATTTTGATCATGCGCAAAGATAATGCATCTTGCAGCAGTGATCACTTACCTGAAATACAAGCCAGCCTGGCTGCAGTTGATGGTTTTCGGCCTGATAACCTTCGGTACCATTATCATTTTGGGAACGGGTGTAGAGTACGGCGTTAACTGGTTCTATGGGTTTAAACCGACCGATTTCATAGACCCGGATTTCAACAACGACCGCATGCTGGCGGCTTACCGGCTGAAGCAGGCATTGCTTTCGATATCTCTGTTTTTTGTATCGGGATTTTTTTTCGCGTACAAAAGCGACCAGCGGCCCTGGCGTTACCTGGGCATTAAAAAACCGCAACCGGCTTATTTTACGGTGCTGGGTGTGCTGCTTATTATAGCCGCTTTTCCGCTGGCGATGTGGCTGGCGGGCATCAACCAGCAATTGCATTTTCCCGCTTCGATGAAAGCGTTGGAAGACAGTCTCCGCACCGCCGAAGAAAAGCTGACGGCGGCCACACTGGCCATTTTGAAAATGCGGAACCTGGGCGAATACTTCCTGATGCTGGTGGTGCTGGCGGTGCTGCCTGCTTTTTGCGAAGAGATCTTTTTCCGGTCGGTATTGCAGCGAATATTCATCCAGATCACGACCCGGCCCTGGATGGGCATACTGATCACCGGCTGCCTGTTCTCGTTGTTTCACGGTTCGGTACTGGGTTTTTTGCCGCGCGCGGTACTGGGTGTGCTGCTGGGCATGCTGTACTGGTACAGTGGCAGCATCTGGCCGGCGGTAGCTGCCCATTTCATGCACAACGCAGTCCAGATAACCGCCTATTATGTATGGGGCTACGATAAGCTGGAAAATGCGTCGATAGCGCCATTGCTGGTGGCGGGCAGCCTGGTGGCCGTGCTGGCATTGGTATGGTACATGAAGCGGATATCGGTAACACACTATGGTGAGTGGTACGATACCGACGATGACCTGGTGCTGCCGGCGAAGAAACCGAATCAGTCAAACCAGCAACCCTAACCATATCCGCATGGCCTTTAACTGGAAAACATTCCGGACCCGCACAGTCACCGCCCTGATTTTTGTGGCGGTCATGATGGCTGGCCTGCTCTGGAACCAGCTCAGCTTTTTTATTCTTTTTTCGGTCATCCATTTCGGTTGCTGGTTCGAATACCAGCGGCTTATCGCCGCCATCGATCCCGGTTATGCCACCATTAACCCGTTCCACCGGTATGCAGTGATGGCTGCCGGCTGGTTTTTTATGATCTACTGCAGCCAGTTGCCTTTTCATGCCCTCGGCTGGTGGCTTTGCCTGCTTTGCCTGTTTATTTTGCCGGTGACCGAATTGCTGTTTGCCCGGCAGATCGAACTGAAGCAGATCAGGCATTCCATTGCAGGCCTGCTGTATATTTCGCTGAGCTGGGGACTAATGCTTTTGCTGCGCGATCACCCCGTATATGGTTATGTGCTGCCCCTGGCCATTATATTCACGATCTGGATCAACGATACCATGGCGTATATCGTCGGCTCGCTGATCGGCCGCACACCCTTCTCGGCCATCTCTCCCAAAAAGACATGGGAAGGCACTATTGGCGGCATCATTATCGCCATTGCTGCGATGGCGGGGCTGGCCTACTGGTTGCATTATCCGCTGGCGCATACTGCCGCCATCGCCGCCATTGCCGCTATTGCAGGTACTTATGGCGACCTGCTGGAGAGCAAGCTCAAACGTATGGCGGGTGTTAAGGACAGCGGGCAGATCATGCCGGGGCACGGTGGATTCCTGGATCGGTTTGACTCCTTGCTGATCGCGACGACGGCCGTTTGGGTATATGTTGTGGTGATGGGGGTATAGAAGAAGCCAACCCCATTTCTCTTTTGACTTTCCTTATTTTTGCCGGATGGAACAATTGTTGGAGCAGATCAACGCCTACAAAACGGAGATCGAATCGCTGGCCCCTGCCGATGCTGCTGCATTGGAAACATACCGCATCCGTTTCCTGGGTACCAAGGGTATCGTGAAGGCGCTGTTCGGCGAAATGAAACAGGTGCCGAACGAAAGCAAAAAATCTTTTGGCGCCGTGCTGAACGACTTCAAGCAACTGGCTGAAGGTAAATACGAAGAATGGAAAACAGCGTTTGCGGGGCAACCGGCAGAAGCGGCGCCGGCTGTTGATTTTTCGCTGCCCGGCGCTGCCGACCCGCTGGGCTCCCGGCATCCGATCAGCCTGGTGCGCAACGAGATTGTTTCCATTTTCAGGCGACTGGGCTTCGCGGTAGCGGAAGGGCCGGAAATAGAAGACGATTTCCACAACTTTACCGCGCTTAACCTGCCCGAACACCATCCCGCACGCGATATGCAGGATACCTTCTACCTGCACCGGAACCCCGACTGGCTGCTGCGCACGCATACCAGCAACGTGCAGGTGCGTGAAATGGAAAAAGGCAAATTGCCGATACGGGTGGTTTGTCCCGGCCGCGTGTACCGCAATGAAACCATATCGGCCCGCGCCCACTGTTTCTTTCACCAGGTGGAGGGACTGTACATCGATGAGCAGGTGTCTTTCGCCGACCTGAAGCAGACCCTTTATTTCTTTGTGCAGGAGCTGTTCGGACAGGACGTGAAGATCCGTTTTCGTCCCTCGTATTTTCCCTTCACAGAGCCCAGTGCTGAAATGGATATAAGCTGCCTGCTATGCCATGGTAAAGGCTGCAATGTGTGCAAGCATACAGGCTGGGTAGAAATTCTCGGCTGCGGCATGGTGCATCCCCATGTGCTGGAAAACTGCGGCATCGATCCCAATAAATATACGGGGTACGCTTTCGGCATGGGTATCGAAAGGATCACTATGCTGAAGTACCAGATCAATGACCTGCGCCTCTTCAGCGAGAACGATGTGCGCTTCCTGGAACAGTTCAGTGCCAGCTTCTAACCATATAAGATATCCTTCGGTGCTCGTTACCGGCGGCACCGGTTTTGTAGGCGCGTACATCATTCGCGAGCTGCTGCAACGCGGGTACACCGTGCATGCCACTCGCCGGCAGCAGTCGAAAATGCCCTTTTTTATCGATCGCCGCTGGCTCGATGCCGTACAATGGATAGACGCCGACCTGCTCGACCTGGTTGCGCTTGAAGATGCGATGCAGGGCGTCGATGCGGTCATACATGCGGCGGCCATGGTTTCTTTCGATGCTGGCCAGCGCCGTGAAATGTATGCGACGAACGTACAGGGAACCGCCAATGTCATGAACCTGGCCATCGAGCGCCACATCGACCGTGTGGTATATATCAGCTCGGTGGCTGCCCTCGGCCGTACCGAACATGGCGAGCAGGTAGATGAAAAAAGCCAGTGGAGCCACAGCCGCCTGCACACGCATTACTCGATCAGCAAGCAGATGGCTGAAATGGAAGTGTGGCGCGCCATGGCCGAAGGATTGAACGCGGTGATCCTGAACCCGAGCACGGTACTGGGTTATGGAGACTGGAACAGCAGCAGTTGCGCCCTCTTCCGGCAGGCCTACGACGAGTTTCCCTGGTACACCGACGGTGTTAACGGTTTTGTAGCGGTCGAAGACCTGGCTGCCATTGCAGTCGACATGCTTGAAACGGAAACGACGATGGAACGGTATGTGGTAAGCGGCGATAATTGGCCGTTCAGGCGATTGCTTACCGAAATGGCCAATGCCTTCGGTAAAAAGCCGCCACACAAAAAAGCCAGTGCCTGGATGGGCGCGCTGGCCTGGCGGCTGGAAAAAATACGATCGTTGTTTTCCGGCAAAAAGCCCCTGCTTACCCGTGAAACTGCGCGGGTGGCCCGCAGCAAAACTTATTTTTCTGCTAAAAAAATCCTCGAACTGCTACCGAACCGACGGTTTACCGCCCTTGACAAAGCCATCCGCGACAGCGCCGCCGCTTACCAGCGACAGCTTCTTCCCTAAATGGCTTCTTTTTTGCTTTTCAAGTATACCACAACACCCAAAACAACGTTTGATTTTCAGTAAAATCATCGCATGCAAAAATTATTGGTATTGTTTTTTACCGTACTGGCGCCGATGGCCTGCCTGCAGGCGCAAGACCAGTTCCCGGTAAAAGGGAAAGTAATAGATGCTGCCAGCAATGCACCCCTGGTGGGGGCATCGGTATTTTGCCAGAACACCACTTTCGGTGTAATAACAAACGCCGATGGCGAATTCAGCCTGCGCCTGCCGAACGGTGGTTATGACCTCGTGGTTTCTTTCACCGGATACCAGTCGGAGCAGCAACGTATCACCGGCGCCCGGGAAGACCTGGTAATAGCGTTGAACACGAAAGACAAAAGCATGGAAGCCGTAGCGGTGGTGGGCAGTAACGAAGTGCCCGACGGACTGGCCAAATACGGTAATTTTTTCAAAGAGCAGTTTCTGGGCGGCACGGCAAACGCCGCCGCCTGCAGCATACTGAACCCCGAAGCGTTGCGTTTTTTCTATAGTAAAAAAAGAAACCGGCTGAAAGTGCTCGCCAAAGAAGACCTGCAGATCGAGAACAAGGCGTTGGGCTACCGCATCCGCTACCAGCTCGATTCGCTGAGCTACGAATACAATACCGAGATCAGCACTTTTTCAGGATATCCTTTCTTTGAAATGATGGCAGGCACACCTGCGGAAGAAGCGGTATGGAAGCAGAACCGCGCCAAAGCCTACCGTGGCAGCAAGCTGCATTTTATGCGCTCCTGGTACAACAAGACCATTGCCGAAGAAGGCTTTGCGCTCGAGAAAGTAAAAGGAGAAGGAAAGGGCTTTGATGCCACCCAGTTGCCGGATTATTACGACAGCTCTTTTTACCAGCTCGACAGCGGCACGGTGTCCATTGCGCTAACGGGGAGATACCGGGTGATATATCGCAAGGAAATGCCCGATGCAAAGTTTGTTTCCTTTTACAAGCTGCCACCGCATATCCGGGTACAGCTCAGCGTGGTTGATATTCTCGATGAATTCCTGATCGAAGCCAACGGTTATTGGTATGAACAGACCGACCTGGTGAACACCGGCTACTGGAGCTATGAAAAGATGGCCGAAGCGGTTCCTTACGATTATATCCCGGAACCCAACTGATCAGCCTTTCATTACTTTTTCCCATAACAAAGGAATTCGTTTGATCCAGACGAATTCCTTTTTTTTGACAGTGGCATCTTCTGCCGGTGAGCCGAAATAAATTTTGCCGGCCTCCAGGTTACCTCTTACGCCCGATTGCGCATAGACGACGGCATTCTCACCGATGGTAAGTGTTTTGCTTACGCCCACCTGCCCCCAGAGCACCACGCCGTCTTCCAGCACTGTTGCGCCGGCAATGCCTACCTGCGCGGCCAGCAGGCAGTTCTTTCCGATAATGGTATCATGGCCGATGTGTACCAGGTTGTCGATCTTGGTGCCTTTACCGATCAGGGTATCGTTGCTGACACCGCGATCAATCGTGCAGCCGGCGCCGATCTCCACCGCGTCTTCTATCACCACCCGGCCGCCGCTCACCATCTGGCGGTACCATACCTCGCGGTCTTTTTTACTGTTGTAATAAAAGGCATCCGACCCGATGACGGTGCCTGACTGAATGATGACATTGTCGCCCAATATGCAATGCGCGAGAATGGTTACGTTCGGCATGATGCGGCAGTTGCGGCCGATCACCACCTGCTCGCCGAGAAAAACATTCGGGCCGATATAGGTGCCTTCGCCGATCCGTGCGGTATCGCTGATGGCTTTCACGGCGTTGTCGAAAGGCCGGAAATGAGAAACGATCCGTGTGTATGCATCGAAAGGATTGTCAACCACCAGCAGCGATTTCCCCTCGGGAACAGCTACGTTTTTATTATTGATGATGATGAAGCTGGCGGCCGATTGCAGGCAGGTATCATAGTATTTCGGATGATCTACAAATACCAGGTCGCCTTCTTCCACGCGGTGTATTTCATTAATGCCGGTTGCCATTGCATCTGTATCGCCAATCAGTTCTGCCTGAAGAAAATCAGCCAGCCATGTAAGAGAAACGGGAGAAGGAAATCGCATAAGAGGAATTTGTACAAAGGTATTTCCACAGCGCGTAAAAAAATGTGTATAAAAAACATTGAAAAATTTTTTTCAATCGTGAAAATTCTTTTTAATATTGTGTAGGGAATTTCTGTTCCCTACTTACTAACCCATCCAAATAACAAAGCTCGGTTTACTCCCGGGCTTTTTTTTATGCATGTTCTCTTACTATGTCACATACAAACCTTACCAGGTGTTGTGCCAGTTCAGTGCCGCCGAAGGCAAACGTACATTGAAAGATGTGCTGGCAGTGGAAAGAGATGTTTACCCTGTAGGCCGGCTCGATTACGACAGTGAAGGCCTGCTGGTGCTGACCAATGATCCGTCTTTGAATAAACTGCTTTTATTACCCGCGCAGGCGCATGCGCGCACGTACTATGTGCAGGTGGAAGGCATTCCCGCGGCAGCAGATTTTAACAAATGGAAACAGGGCGTTGACATTTCCATAGACGGGAAAAAATACCATACCCGCCCGGCGAAAGCCTGGCCGCTGGAAACCGAGCCATTGCTGCCGCCGCGCTTTCCACCGATACGGTTTCGCCAGTCGATACCTGTTTCATGGATGGCCCTGCAATTGACCGAAGGCAAGAACCGGCAGGTGCGGCGTATGACAGCGGCATTGGGTTATCCGACCCTGCGGCTGGTTCGGTATGCCATCGGGCAACTGACCGCTGAAGGCTGGCAGCCGGGCGAATGCCGTAAATTCGGAAGGGCCGACCTTATTCGTTACCTTGCTTAAAATAAAAACGATTCATGCTAAAATCAATGACCGGCTTTGGACGCGCTGAACGGAACGTGGGCGATAAGACTTTCCTGATCGATATCAAATCACTCAACGGAAAACAGTTCGAGTGCTCCCTGAAAATGCCGGCTTTTCTGAAACCCTTTGAATTCGATATCCGCAAACGCCTTTCCGAAAAACTGCAGCGGGGCACCATCGACTGCATGATCAGTCTCAAAAATACCGGTTCGGCCAAGCCGGTAACGGTAAATATCTCGCTGGCCAAAGCCTATTTCGAACCGATCTCGGCCCTGTCGCGCGAGCTGGGCCTCGACGACAGCCATATACTCGGCAATATCCTGAAACTGCCGGAAGTGATCACGCCTACCACCGACACCCTGACCAACGAAGAGTGGGAAGCGTTCAAAGCCATCATCGATGAAGCGGCCGACGACCTGAACACACATCGCCTGGAAGAGGGGAAAGTGCTGGAGGCCGACCTCTTGCAACGCATCGGCAATATCGAAAAGCAGCAGCGCATCATTGCCGAAAAAGAACCCCTGCGGCAGCAGAAGATTCGGGAAGGGCTGATCAAAACCCTCGAAGAGAACGTGGGCCCCGACAGCTACGACAAGAACCGGCTGGAACAGGAGATCATCTATTATATCGAGAAGATCGACATTTCCGAAGAGCAGGTGCGCCTTACCAATCACTGCGATTATTTCCGGGTGCTGCTGCGGGAAAATGCCAATGAAATTGGTAAGAAGCTTTCTTTCCTGCTGCAGGAAGTGGGGCGTGAAATCAACACCACCGGCGCCAAGGCCTATGACGCCGTTATCCAGCAGTCGGTCGTTTTGATGAAAGACGAGCTGGAGAAAGCAAAAGAACAAGTATTGAACGTTTTATAATTTTGTGCGCATGTTGCGTTTTTTTGTATCCATGGCAGTTGTTGCCTGCCTCTTAACCGCCTGTTCTACCGTAGATGTATTCGAGAAGAACGTGGCGCTCGACAACCATGAATGGTCGGCCGGTAATAAGCCGGTGATCCGGTTCGATATTACCGATACGACGGCGCGTTATAACTTGTTTGTAGTGGTAAGGCATGGAGACGATTACAGGTATAATAACCTGTGGATGAACATTCACACCACCGCGCCGGGCGATTCGGCTGCGCAGGTGCAGGCTCTCGACCTGTCGCTCGCCAACAACGAAAAAGGATGGCTGGGCGCGGGCATGGATGACATTTACGAGCACCGTATCCGGATATCGTCGTCGCCCATACCGCTGAAAATGGGCACCTACCGTTTTCAATTGGAACAGATCATGCGCGATGACCCGCTGCGGGCTGTTTATAACGTGGGCCTGCGTGTGGAAAAGGCATTGAACTGATGAAGCTATTCCGGTTTCTTCCGCGCCAGCAACTGGCATTGGCTACCGCCATCTATTGGTTCCTCCTGCTGTATATTGTAGCCGCCCTGGCTTTCTGGTACCTGCGCCTGCAACAGCAAAATGAGCAGATGGCCAGCTACAAGCTCCTGGAACTGGTGGCCGACGACCCCGCTTATCTGCAGAAAGTGGAAGACATCACCACGGCTGCCGACAGAAAAGCCTATCAGTACCGGGGCGAAGGCATTACCTTTTTGCTGATCATCATCATTGGCGCCGTGTTTGTATTCAGGGCTGTTCGCCAGCAGTTCCGCACCGCCCTGCAACAGCAGAATTTCATGATGGCCATCACCCACGAATTGAAAACGCCTATAGCAGTTGCCAAGCTCAATCTCGAAACGCTGCAGAAACACAAGCTGGAAGAAAGCCGGCAGCAGAAGCTGATACGCATGACCTTGCAGGAAACCAACCGGCTCAATGACCTTACCAACAATATTCTTATTTCTTCCCAACTGGAGGGGGGCGGTTATAAAAAGGTATTTGAAGAAACCAACCTGTCGCAGCTCTGCCAGGCGCAGCTACAGATCATGCAGGCGCGATATCCCGATAACCTGTTCGTGCCGGCAATACAACCGGATATAAACGCAAAGCTGGACGCCCTGCTTATCCAGATACTGATCAGTAACCTGCTCGACAACGCGGTGAAATATGCGCCGAAAGACCAGCCCATTGTGCTGGCGTTGGAACAACAACAAGGTCATGCTGTCATAAAAGTGTCAGATCAGGGACCAGGCATTCCTAAAGAAGAAAAAACAAGGATCTTTCAGCGGTTTTACCGGATCGGGAATGAAGCCGTGCGCAAAACAAAGGGTACGGGCCTGGGGCTCTACCTTTGCAAAAAAATTGCCGCCGACCACAACGGGTCGGTGACTGTGGCCGACAACCATCCGCACGGAACCATTTTTACCATAAACCTGCCCGTACAAAATGGCTGACAAGAGATCAATACTATTGGTGGAAGATGAAGAGAACCTGCACGAATCGCTGAAGCTGAACCTGGAGCTGGAAGGCTATGAAGTGACAGGGGCTTTCGACGGACTGGCAGCCCTGAAAGCTGTACAGCAGGAGTATTTCGACCTGCTGATCCTGGACATTATGCTGCCCGAAATGGACGGCCTCTCGGTGATGGAAAGTATCCGGATCCAGAACAACCAGGTGCCGATCCTGGTTTTGAGCGCCCGGAACAGCAGCGCAGACCGCATCGCCGGACTGAAAAAAGGCGCCGACGATTATCTGACAAAACCTTTCGAACTGGAAGAGCTGTTGTTGCGGGTACAGAAGCTGATTGACAAGAATATCCGGCTACAGGACAAAGACACGATTGGGGATATATACGAGTTCGGTAACAACCGGGTTGACTTTGCCGCTCAGGAAGCGATTACCGCGCGGGGAGAAAAAGTGCAATTGAGTAAAAAAGAGGCCATGCTGCTGAAGCTGTTGTTTGAAAACAGGAACGAGGTGGTGACCCGCGAAAAAATTCTCCAGACAGTATGGGGATATAATGTTTATCCCACCACGCGCACCATTGATAATTTCATACTGAGTTTTCGCAAGTATTTCGAAGAAGACAGCCGCAACCCCAAATATTTTCATTCGGTGCGGGGCGTGGGTTATAAATACACCGGCAGCTAAAGATCGCGGATCTGCTGTACCAGCGCTTCAGCCCTGGGCAATAAGCCGGGGTTTACCTGGTGGCTCGCCGCGGGCAGGTATAAAATCCAGTCGCAGGTATTCCATATCTCCGCCAGCTCACGTACCGCGTTTTCCGGAAGTCCGCGGGCCGCTAGCTGCTGCAGTGCCTGCGGTTGTTGCTGCGCCGAGCCGGGCAACGACAACGTGTCGGTCACCACTTCCCAAAGACCCGCCTGTATGCCGTGGAAATAGGCGGTGGCGTCATTGCTGGCTAGTGCATTTTTTGCCGGCAGCAGCGGATCATGTATCGCCGGTGGTATTTCTTCCTGTATTTCGGCAGGCGCCGGTATGACCGGTTTTCTTTTTCGCCGGTACAATAGCAATAACAGCGCGAACACCAAGGGTGCACCGGCCGCGGCGCCGATCAGCCAGCCATTGAGCTGGCGCGGTGCAGTGGCCATGTTCTTGGGCATGTTTTGCGGGGCCTTTCCGGCTTCTACGATAAGCATGGCGCTGTCGGTGCGCAGTGTTTTGTAGGCAGCAGCGGCCGGGTCGAAATAGCTGAACTCGATAGCGGGCAATAATATCGTTCCGGCGGCATCGGGCATGATGGAATAGCGAAAAGTTTTCCGGCCTTCCATCGGCGCCACCGATTTGTTGATGGTGTCTGTAACCGTAGGGTCCATCAGGTGCAGTCCCGCGGGCAATTTCCATTCCGGAGCGGTTACGAGCGGCAGGTTGCCCGTGCCTTCTACCTGCAGGTCATATTGAACAGGATCACCCGCATGGGTGCTGCTGTCGACCAGCCGGCCGCTGATGCTGAAACGGCCTACCGCACCGTTAAAGCTTTCAGGCGCGCCTGCCGGCAGGGGTTTGATATGCACCGTTTGCGGCGCACTTGCCAGGCTTACCTGGTAGCTTTCGGGCGTGCCGTTCGGCCGGTCGAAAAAGCCCTCGAACATTTTTTCAATGAGCGACTGCTCCGACCGGTTGCTGCTACTCGTTGCATCGCTGCGTAAGAATTGTACCTGGTTGTCGAGCTCTACCGGATCCAGCACAAAATCGCCTTCCTGCAGCGGCACCAGTTGGGCTTTACGGATGATATGCGACATGAACCTCTTGCCGTTCCGTGTTTCGACCTGCGCCGAAGTGCGATCGGGCTCCAGCATGTCATACACGCTGAATCCGTTGAGCGAAGGCCATTTCGTAACCCTTGAATTGGATCGAAGCCGCGTATATAGCTTATAGGTAGCCACAATCGGCTCGCCCACATAGGCTGTTTTCTTATCGGGCTCCACCGTCACCAAAAGATTGTCCTTGATTTTTTGGGAAGCGTTTTCTTTCGGCTTTAATAGATAGTCTTCTTCGGGAGCATCGCGATAAAGGCCTACACCCGGATTACGGGGATAGGGGTTGGGTGTTTTGGCCACTTTGTCGCCCACGTCGATAACCACTTTATCGGACGTCATTTTTTGTCCGTCGATCAGCGCCGTTGCACCCGGCAGCGGCAGGCTGCCTTTTCGCAATGGTTGCAGTACGTAGGTGATCCCCGAATAGTGGCTGTACACGCCGTTGGTGATGATGCTTCCTTCCGACCTCACCGGTCCCTGCACTACTTTGAAATCACGAAAAGCCGGCAGCCGGAAATCTTCGACCGATTTTGCGTTCTCGATCGTGTAGGTGACCTGCAATACATCGTTCAGGTGTATCTGCAGGCTGCCGGGAACGGTGCTGAATTTCACCTGCGCAGTGACAACAGCCGGCGCCAGAAAAAAACCGAGTAGCAGGTATGAAAAGAAAACAGGTTTCATAACAGTCAAAGATCGCCCAACTGCGGACGTAAAACGATGTCTTCCACGCAGGCGCCGGGCCCCAGGCTGGCAGCGGCAAAAACCATGCGCGCAATGTCGTCGGCTTCCATCAGCCGGCGGGGGTCGATGCCCGATCCTGCCCACGAATCGGTATAGGCGGCGCCGGGCATTACTGCGGTTACCTTGATTTGGAAAGGTTTCATCTCTTCGCGCAGGTTGCGGCTGAAGCCCAGCAGCGCATGCTTGCTGATGCTATAGGCGCCGCCGTTGGAATAGGCTTGCAGGGAAGCGATGGAGCAGATATTGAAGATATGGCCACTGCGCCGGGCCATCATGGCAGGCAGCAACTGGCGGGTTACATAATAAGCGCTGAACAGGTTCTGTTGCAGCATGGTGTCCAGCGCGTCGTCGGCCTCTTCATGAATGCTGCCCGGCACAAACCGGCCGGCATTGTTCACCAGTATGTCGGGCGAGCCCTGCCCCAGCACCCAGTTGCACCAGCGCTGCGCGTCTTCCTTTACCGAAAAATCCGCAGGCATCGCTTTCACGGTTGCCTGCGGATAATCAGTCTGCATTTCCTGCAAAGTATGATATAGCGCCGTTTCGCCCCGGCTGCCCAGCAATACGGTGGCTTTGCCGGCAGCAAAGATCCGGGCAATCGCTTTGCCTATTCCTTTACTCGCACCTGTAACAACAACGATCATGCGCGTAAAGGTACGGCATCTCAGGCCACGGCTTTGACGGTTTTCCTTTTCGACCAGGTAAAACAGGCGGTGCTGATACCGCCGACCAATACGAGCAGCCCCACCCATTTTAAAGCGGCGATGGCCAGGGGCGGTTTCTTTTCGCCTGCTACCATGTCGGCCAGCGACCAGTCGCTTTTGGGGTGCGTGCCTTCCCGGTAATCATCGTAGGCATCGCCTTCGGCAAACCTGGTTTGCGCAATGATGGCCGGCAGCTCATTTTTAATAGCGGGCAGTTGATCCATCGTTGCCACGGCGTTGATCTTGATGACACCGGTATTGCCCAGCAGGCGCAGGTTATAGTTCAGTATCTCTTCGTCGCTTCCATTGGCTTTGATGCGGCTGGCCCAGTACAATGCTTTTTTATAGGCGTCGTAATAAGGTACCATTACCCAGCCGGTCACTTCGAGGGTATTGTATCCCATGTCGATGCGGGTGGCATTGCTTTGCTGCATGTTGCGTTGTAAAACCGATAAAAGCTCGTCGTGATCGAGCGAAGTGTTCTTGTTGTCGGACACATGGCCAAAAGCGCCGTAGCTGATAACGAAGCTATGATCGTTCTCCAGCCGCGCGGCGCGAAAGCCTTTGCGCACCAGCATGCCGGCTACATCCATATCGGGCATATTACCCCAGAGCTCTTCCAGGATAAAACGGGCCTGGTCGGCCTCGATGAAAAGAAATCCCTCGGGTACCGTAAGGTCGATATGACCGTCGGCCAGGGAAACATGTCCTTTTTTGAAAACGAGTTTTTTGTCGATGGAATCCAGTTGCCTGTTAAGGGTGGCGATCAGGCTGTTTTCTTCTTCTTCGGCTAACAGGTGATCGGGATGGGCGGCAGCGCTTGATAAACACAAAGCGGCCAGGCCGGTGAGTAAAAGGGTTCGCATGGGTTCTTGGTTTAGGGTATTGCGATCGGGGTTGAAGATAGGTATTCATGTTGGACCTTGCAATATCTTTGCCCTGATTATGAAGGCCTATCGCTATCTTTTTTTTGATCTGGATCATACTTTGTGGGATTTTGACAGTAATGCGAAGCAAA
>JBDHYM010000047.1:0-16689 GCA_039811405.1 Flavihumibacter sp.
ACGTGCCATTGATCAGCCGGTCGGTTCCGTCGACGGTCAGTGCTTTTATTTGTCCCGATGACAATTCTTCCACGTAAATGTTATGACCGCTTACATAGGCCGCCTGCTTGCCGTTGGGCGAGAATTTGGCGAACATCAGCGAAGAGGCGGGAAGCGTGGCGCCCAGCTGCCTCAGTTGTTTTGTAGTGAGATCAAGCAGCCAGTAGTCGCCTCTTGTATTAAGGCGCCATACTTTTTTACTATTCGTGTACACCAGTATTTTTTTCCCGTCGTCGCTAACGGAAAAAGCCTGGATATCGAGCGGGTTGCTTTTGCCGGCGGGTATCAGTTGCAGGGAATCTACCAGTACCATACTGCTGAAGGCAGGCAATTGGTATTGTACGATGGATCGGCCGTTAAGGGCATAGTAGGAGTTTCCATCGGCCGTCCATTTTACAGCAGTGTTGCCCCGTTGTGAGACAGCAGACAGGCACCAAAGTGTGCAAACGAGCGACAGCAGGTTTCTGGAATTGATATGCATAGGTTTAGAATAATTTGTAGCCGTTTACCAATGTTATTGAAATATCCGGATGCATAAACCAATGGGTTAATATCGGGAAAGAGGAGATTAATCACCGAAAAGCCGGCAGCCTCCGTTTTCGGCCGCCACCTGGAAAATGGTGGCTGTGGGGTTTCCCGGATCGAGTTTGGCGCCGCCTGCCAACACGTCTAAAGCGGCAATGAATAGCAGAAAACGCACTATGGCCGACAAGCCGAACCTGTTACCGCGCTCCGGTTGACTTCGCGCAGGTGTTGCCTGCCCCCAATGCTGGCATCCATCAGCCGGTGGGCGCCGGCAAAAGTAATACGCCCGCCGACGGTGCCACCCACCAGCACCAAAACAGCATTGAAATCGATTGTACATTTAACTATGTGGAAGAAAACAGGTATTGACCCCTTTGTAGTTGCCATCATCGGCATGATCATCCTTGCCCGTCTTTTTCCCGGACCCGGAGCCATGGAAGGGCCCTGGTCGCTTGATAGCCTGGCGGGCTACGGGGTGTCGGGCATATTCTTTTTCTATGGACTGCGACTGAGCGGAGCAGAGCTGGCTGGCGGACTCAAACTCTATCGGCTTCATTTGCTGGTGCAAGCCAGTTGTTTTTTATTTTTCCCTTTGCTGGTGCTGCTTTTCAAACCGGTATTTGCCGGCACTCCATCGGAAATTTTGTGGATGGGAACCTTTTTTCTCGCTTCGCTTCCCAGTACGGTATCCTCATCTGTGGTAATGGTTTCGATCGCGGGTGGTAATATTCCTGCCGCTATTTTTAACGCCAGCATTTCCAGTTTGCTGGGTGTGTTCATTACGCCGCTGTGGATGCAGGGGCTTGTGCGCACACAAGCCGGCAGCCACGACATGACACATATTATCCTGAAGTTGGTTTTGCAGGTATTGGTGCCCGTTATATTGGGCTTGCTGCTACATCGCTGGGGTGGAGAATTCGCCCGGCGTAAAAAAAGAACACTGAAATTGTTCGACCAGTCGGTGATATTGGTTATCGTTTATGCCGCTTTCAGCGAAGCGTTTGAAAAAAAACTTTTTGAGGGCCTGACGACGGCCATGCTACTTGGGCTTTTTGTCGCGATGGGCTTATTGTTCTGGACTGCATTATTTTTTGTAAAGTCTGTTTGCCGGTGGCTCGACTTTGACCGGGCAGATACGATCACAGCGGTATTTTGCGGATCAAAGAAATCGTTGATACACGGAACAGTATTGTCGAAAGTGCTGTTTGCCAGCAACCCGCAGGTAGCGGTGTTGTTGTTGCCCCTGATGGTATATCATGCGTTGCAACTGGTGATGGCGGCCATGCTGGCAGGCCGATGGAAAAGAGAACAGGATACAAAGACAAGCTAAAATCATATGGATAAAACTAAATTATGGGAAGCGTTGAAGCGGCTGAATGCGCTGGCCGATACAGGGCTTATATACACCGACAGCGACTATGATATGGAACGTTATGAAGAGATCAAGGAAATCGTTGGCGGATTGATGGAAAAGGCAGCAGCGGCCGACTGGCCTGTTATTGAAAAGCTGTTCGCAACGCCTGTTGATTACCCGACAGCCAAGGTGGATGTAAGGGCCTTTGTTTTATCGGCCGACCGGCAACGGGTACTGATGGTAAGAGAGAAAGCGGATGGACGCTGGTCGCTGCCGGGTGGCTGGGCCGATGTAGGCTATAGCCCTGCCGAAAACGCGGTGAAAGAATGCCGCGAAGAAACGGGTATCGAGGTGAAGCCGGTGCGGTTGCTGGCGGTTTTTGACAAACGTAAACATCCGCATCCACCGGAAGTTTATTATGTGTATAAGATCATCATTCTCTGCAAAGCACTGACCACGGAAATATGCAAAGGTTTTGACGTGCTGGATGTGGGTTATTTTCCTATGGCAGATTTGCCGCCTCTGTCGGAAGACAGGATATTGAAGTCGCAGATGTGTGATTTATATGGATTGGTGATGAACGGAGAGCATAAGGTGCTACTTGATTAGTTTCTCTATTTGTTGTTAACTGATCGACGGCAGAGGCGTTCAAGGTCGATGTGTTTTATGGCCGAAGGAGTTTTTACGCCAAATAAACCCATCAAGAATATAATGTGTCATTTGCGGAATGGTCAGGAGGCCAACCATTATGGCTAATACGGGACCATTCAATGATAATTGCCATTTTGCGGGCACCCCAAAAATATTATTGTGTTCTTTCCAAACTGATATATCCCACAACCCTTCTTCAATAAACGCGAAAATGAGAAGAAAACTAATAAAAAATACCAGCCCTTTGTTGCTGAACAGCACACGAAGTGGGGAGGGATAGGTTTGTTTCCGAAGATAATTGTTATTTCCATACCACCAGATCAGGGCTATATAGGGAATACCATGACTGATGACATTCAGTAGTGTAAAAGCCATGTCGCCATTGTAATAAACGATGCCGAAATACCAGGAGAAAATAGTTCCTGTGATAATGCCGATTTTAGGAATGTTGAGTATTCGGTTTCTGATGGTAAAAAGAAGTTCTTTTATAGCCCATATCAATAGTAATATAGAATAGGCGGCAAACAGGTACGGTATTAGTTGCTCGAAGGGTAAATAGAAAAAATCGCCATCTACGAACCAGTTGAAGTTCCTGGGTCCGCTCAGGTGCCAGAATAATAACGGGTAAATGGTAGATACGTAAATGCATGCGGTATCAATATTTTGACTCCAGCGCGGGTAATTTTCATGGCGGCTGTATATCCGCATAAAGCCATATTGCTGTCGTACAAAATGGAATACAGCCAAATACGCCAGGATATGCCAGAACAATGTTGGGGCAATGCTGTAGGACATTACCGCCATAACAAATGATACCAGTGGGATAGTTATAAGAAGCGGTCGCTGTGTTTTCCACATCGATGGGTCAAAATAAGTGCGGTACAAGGTGCTGTACACATGACCTACGTCTACGAACAGTACCAGTAACAGCCAACTTAGGTCTGATATTTTTTCCTGGCCGGCAAAAACTCCCGGAAATGCCATAATAACGAGGAGACACAGGAATGGTGGTGAGATGATAAAAAGCAGGTCAAAAAAAGGTGATTTTATCCAGGGTTGCGTTTTCATGTTTTGGCGCTTTTCATTGAGCGGATAATTTTTTGAGATGCATGATAGCCCTGATAAAACGCTTCTTCAAAAATGCTTATCCCTGCAATATCGGAATGCGCAGGATGAATAGTGCCGGCGATCGAATCCTGTAGCTGCAGCCGTTCTTCTGAAAACAGGAAGCCTGGTCGTGGCTGCGGCATGGCATGCCCCCAGAGTTTTACATTGATTTCTTTTATGCAATTTTCGATATCGGGATGAACCCGTTTCAGGTCGGCGACAATTTGAGACACCCATTTTTCATAACTGGTATTGTAGGCAGCAATCCGGGCTTCATTGGGTGGCTGGTCTGTTAACGGGTGATAGTAGGTTATGTTCTTTTCAGTCAGCGCGTTGTCGGTTAGTTGGTGGGTGGCGTCTACATACCCCAACGATGGTGCGCCATGCTGTACATTGTCCCAACTCATACCTGCTCCGCTTCTTTCGGCTGGTTTGGAAATTCTCAGGTTGGCGATCATCCACGGCGAGTATTGATAGTATTTATTCTTCAGATCGGCTCGGTTATCTTGCTTTAGCAACCGGGCGGCAACCATTTGTGGTACAGCCAGCACGCAATGGCCGGCTGTAATCGTATGCCATTGATTAGATGATTGATTGAGGTAGGTAATGCTGACTTTCTTGTTCATAGGCTGCACTTCGGTGACAAGGCAGCCGGTTTTTATTTTTTCTTTGAATGAATTACACAGTTTGGTTGCCAGAAATTGATTTCCTTCCGGCCAGGTAAGAACATCGCTATGATCTGCATTGGCCGCAATTCCTTTTCGGCTGGCGAAATAGTGAATGGCCGCCCATGCGCTGCAGTCTTTTGCGGGGGTGCCATAGTCGTCTCTGGTGCAATAGTTGATGTAATCGGCGAGGTACTTGCTCGTTAGGTTGTTTTGCTGAAGCCAGGTGAGTATACTGATATTGTCGAGTTCGCGCCATTGCTTTTCAGGGCTTGACCTGGCCAACGGGATCGCAAAAGCTTCCTTCCCTTCGTGATCACGCGCCTGCCTGAATGAATCCATCATTTGCATGAAACGCTGGATCTGCTGCTGGTCGGCGGCCGGAAGTCCGAAGTTCGGTACAAGGCCGTCCTGCCATTTTCCGTTTATATATAACCTCTCTTCGGGATCGAAACAGAGATATAATTCGTTATAAGCAGGTTTCCCGTTTTCGTAGTTTTCAATCACGCCGGCCTTTTCCAGGAACGATATATATTCAGGCATTCCGGGATTGGGAATGGGAATATAGTGCGCACCCCAGGGGAAGGAAGACAGGGCGTTTTTTCCGGCGACAGCATTGCCGCCGGGCGTTGATTCCAGGTCCAGTACAACGAATTCGGTATAGCCGGCCGAATACAGGTGATAACCCGCACTGAGTCCGCTGATACCGGCGCCTATAATGGCGACAGGCGTTTCTTCCGGAAGACCCTTAGTTGTTTTCCCGAATTGCTGGTCTCTCAATGCATGCCCCAGTCGCATGTTTCCTTCGACCAGGCGCCCCGGGTATTTCCGAATTCCTTTTTCCCGGCAGGAGTCGGTGATTGCGGCGACCGCTGTCAGGCTTGCCAGGAACTGTATGAATTTTTTCCGTCGCATTATTGGTCAAGATATTCGCTCCATTCCTCTTCAAAATAATTCACAAGATGCTGGTTATTCAGTTTATTGGGAAGAGGTTTGATTTTTGCTTTCATATCGGGAGGGAAAACCATCATTTGCTGCATGGTCGCGCTGTCGAGATAGCGAAGATTTGCCGGAAATTTTCTGAAATCTGGCATTGCCCGGTTTTTCATTGCCATGACATAACCCCATTCACCGAAGGATGGAACATAATTGTGATAGGGGAGTGTTTCAAAGCCGGCAGTCTTCAGGGTCGTATCAATGCACCAAAAGCTTTTGGGTGCAACAAAAGGCGATGTGCTTTGTATGACTGCAATTCCAGCAGGTGTAAGCGCCCGCATCAAATATTTATAGAAAGTAACAGAGTAAAGTTTACCAATGGAAAAATTGGACGGATCCGGAAAATCGACGATGACGGCGTCGTATCGATCATTGTTCGACCGAAGCCACGAAAAGGCATCTGCATTTTCAATATGGAGCTTTTTGTTTCTTAATGATAACTGGTTGATGGCGGTCAGCATTCCCTGCGTTGAAAAAAGCCGGGTCATCGCAGGATCAAGGTCTACCAACTGAATTTTTTCAACGCCCGGATATTTGATGATTTCGCGAACCGCCAACCCGTCGCCACCGCCCAGCACCAATACTTTTCTGGCTGTCGGCATTGCCGACAAGGCGGGATGTACCAGCGCCTCGTGATACCGGTATTCATCGATAGAACTAAACTGCAGGTTTCCATTTAGAAAGAGTCGCAACTCTTTTTTGTTCTTGGTGATGGCTATTCTTTGATAAAGTGTGGATGCGGAATATACAACCCGGTCGTTATAGCTAAGGGACTCGCTGATGTCCATGATCTGATTCGCATAGGCAAAGGCGATCAACTCAGTCAATAACAATACGACCCCCGTTGTTTGTAACCACATGGCACGCTTTATATTGCGCCGGAGGTGAAAAGCAAGATAGATGCCAATACCCAAATTGATCATGCCGAAAAAGAGAGAAGTCCTGATCAGGCCTAGTTGCGGAACCAGTAGTAACGGAAACAGGATGGATGCTGCCAGCGCGCCGATATAATCGAAAGAAAATACCTGGCTTACCATTTTATCAAAAGCCATTCTGTCTTTTAGAATGCGCATTAACAGGGGGATCTCCAATCCGACGAGTACGCCGGTTAACCCGATGAGCCCGTATAATATGACTCCAAAACCTGACGCGATCGGGAAACAGATAAAAAGAATAGTGGCACTGAACCCGCCCACCAGTCCCACCATCAGTTCAATACGAACAAACCAGGAAAGCAATTGGCGCTGAAAATAGCGCGATAAAAAAGACCCGATGCCCATTGCAAAAAGATAGACACCAATAATGGTGCTGAATTGCTTGACACTGTCGCCTAGCAGGTAACTTGCCAGCGTGCCGGCCACCAGCTCGTATATGAGTCCGCAGGTAGCAATCGCAAATACCGCAGCCAGTAACAGCCAATGTGTTCTTTTTTCTCCTGTAACCATGTCAGTTAGTGGATGGCCGAAGCAATAATAATGGCAACGGCAAGCATGAAGAAACCGGCCAGCACCGCAAGTGCCATGTTTTTATTTTCGAGGATTTCTTTCCTGATATTATGTTTTGGCGTAAGTACTTCAACCAGTATAAAGACCACCAGCAGGATGGCTATTCCCAAAAAGGAGTACAATACCGAATTAATAATTGGTTGTGTCATATTCAGTTGATTTGATCATTTGTGGTATCCTTTTATGCCATTGGGCTCCCATTTTTCCTGTTGATTGTTCTGGAAAGCCAAATCTCCTTCTATGTCGTTCCACATCATCCACGTAGCAACCACAATGAAAATAAAAATGAGCCATTTAAAGTCCCGGATATAATCTTTCATAGTTTGACTATTCAATTTCAAAAAATGCTTCGCCCCAACGTTTGCTCTCGAAATACCGGTCCCGTAAAAAACGGCCGACAGGCCATATTATAATAAATAAAGCGGCGAACCAGAAATTCCGGTTGCTGTATGAATCATAGTTTACATAGAGCGATATATAACTGCCGGCCTCCGGTTTTTCTTTTTCTCCATCCACCTGCAACAAGTAACGGCCACGCGGTATTTTTACAAATGCGCTATTGGACGAAGAACTGCCTTCAGACCACGATTCGCCGCCATCAACTCCCGAATAATATTCGACACCCAGCCCCATGTTGTACTCTTCGCCCGTTTTAACATTCACCAGCCTGAAGTTGGCATAGACCCACGTGTTTGATATTGCTGAAAAAATATCGACAGAAACTATGTTCTTACGGCGTGGAAGGTCAAATGTGTCGGAAACAAAACTTACTACTTTGCTACTGTCGGCGAACTGTATTCTCTGCGTTATAAGGTTAACTTCTTTTCTGTCGATGGTGCCCAGATGATGTAGCAGGAACAATAGGAATACCGCTGTCAGGGTTGATACGATCAGTTTAGCCGGATTGATATAACCGGTCGGCTCTACGGCGCCGACGCCGGTTTGAGTGGGCAATACAGCACCGGGAAAACCCGTTTCTATATGTTTGGGGGAGAGGTGTGTGCCGTGCGCCCAGGTGATACTTTTTTTGTTGTTAAACTGCTGGATCCACATTTCAGGTGGACTAATAAACTCTCTTATGTTCATGCCACTGGTGCTGAAAATATTGTAGGGGAATTCCCCAAAGGCATCCAGCACACGGAAGCTGTAAGCATTGAATTCGGGGAATGGTTCGCTGTTGAAGAGGAGATTGTCTCGTACAAGCGCTTCTGCGCAGGGGCGCCCGGTAGGGTTGTCTGTTACCTTCATCCAATGACCATCGTACTCGCTTAGTGTAAGAAATCCTCTTAGTGGATTAAATAAGGTATATTCTCTCCAGGTCACGCTGCCCAAACCTTCTTCCTGTTTCAGACAGCCGCCAATTACTTCAAAGTCAACACCGTCAATCTTTCCTTTTTGACCCGGTTGTAAAGCGCGACCCCAGTCGCTGTCATCGGCTTTGAATGCCTTTTGCTGATCAAAGGGCGTTTCAACGTAAAACCCGTTTTTACAATACGGGCAACAATAGTTTTTCGTGTATGGAAATGCCTTTAACAAGAGCTCTTTTTTGCACACGGGGCATGGTTGTTGTCGTGTTTCAAATGACGCCGTTGTCCCGGTCTTGAAAAGTTGTTCAACAGGTATGTCGGTTTGTTTGAAAGCGGCAATATTCTCTGATTCGGCGGCAAGAACAACGAAGGAATCTCCATCGGGCGTTTGCAGGAAATAGCGGTTTAGCTTCTGTGAAAAGAAAGGAAACCAGCATTCTCCGTCAGTTTCAAATCCGTATCCTTTTTCTTTCTCTTCAAGAATGGCCAGCACGTTATCTTGCAGTTCAAACGATTGAAAAATATTCCCTGATTGCAACTGACCAACAGTTATGGAAGCACGCATTGTAATTGGCTCACACCAGGTATAAAACCCGTATCCTTCGGCCAAAAGAGCTATTTGATTTTTGTTGTTAATAGTGGTCCAATAATTAATGGTTTGACTTTCAAACGATATTTGAACGCGACCGGTGATGCGAAATGGGTTACCGGAAAATGACCCCTGGTAACCAATACGAAGGGCGGCGTTTTTATACACCACCGGCGAATAGTCGATTTGTTTTGCCCGGCTATCCTTATTTCTGGCAACGATGGTTTTGCAGCTTTCACACCGGTTGATTACAGTCTGACTGTTCGACCAGATAATAATTTGATGGCAGACCGGGCATTCCTGTATGCTACTGGCCGCACTCATCGGCAGATACATTGCTGGTGAAGAACACTTGCGTCAAATAGTTGTAGGATTTCCTCAAAAATACTGACTACCGTATTGTCGTTGCTGCGTTGATAGTTGCTCAGGTAGATATCGAGATTGGCCAGGCTGTGCTCTGGCCAGGTATGGATGGAGATATGACTCTCGCTCAGGCATATAACAGCAGTAAAACCGGCTGGTTGAAAATTGTGGTATACTTCGCCCAGTTTGTTGAGCGAAAACTGCCTGATAAGCTGATTTATTTTTTCTCTGAAAGCGCCATAGTCATTAATTAGGGCGGCACCAGCAGGTTTTATGGTTGCTACCAGATGCGTACCAGGTAGATAGGTCATAGGTGTCAGTGTTGCTGACTTGCAAAATATAAAAACCTGACTAGATTATTACATTGTCGGTCAGTATCCTCTTCCGTTGAGCTGTGCGAATTTAAGCTCGTCGTCTTCCACCCAGAACTCCCAATGCGGGTGCATAATATCATCGGTAGCGTGAATCCAGCGGCCGCCATCAAGGGCCAATACCATGTTCTTCAGGTCTTCGCGTATGTGTTCGGCGCGGCTGAAGCGGTCTGCCTGCTCTTTCCGGAGCGTATCGATTTCTGTATATAGCTGATGAATGGCCAGCATTTCTTCGTCTGAGAACAATTTCTCACTGTTTTTCAGCAGCAGGTGCCGGTAATGGGCTGTCTTTGTTTTGATGTCTTTATCAAGCGCACGCGCCGATTGCTCCTGGTCGAACAATTGTGAAACCATCAACTTAAGGGGAGTGCTCATTGTTGTCATAGGCAGAAACTTATCTAAACAACGCGGGAGGGGCGATTGTCGTATAAGCTTCGTCGAAAACCTGGTTAAAAACGGGCCGGTTCGGCAGCCGGGGCTGCCAATTGCAGGCTGGCTGCGCTATAGGCTGTGACTTCGTCGAACAATAATTTATTGTCTGCCAGCGACTGCCTGTAGCTGGGAATCATTTCCCGTAATTTCTTCTGCCAGGCAGCGGTGGCCAGTTGTTGAGGGAAGCATTTTTCCAGCAGCTCCAGCATGATGCTGACGGCGGTGGAGGCGCCGGGCGAAGCGCCCAGCAGTGCGGCGATGGTGCCGTCGGCCGCAGCTACGATCTCGGTGCCGAATTCGAGCACGCCGCCATGCACGGGGTCTCTTTTGATCACCTGTACCCGCTGGCCGGCGATCTCCAGTTTCCAGTCGGCCATTTGGGCGCTGGGCATATATTCCTTCAGGGCCGCCAGCCGGTCTTCCGGGCTTTGGGTGATCTGCGAAATCAGGTATTTGGTAAGGTCGATATTATCCAATCCTGATTTGAGCATCGGTACGATATTGTCGTATTTAATCGATGCGGGGAGATCCATCAGCGAACCGTTTTTGAGGAAACGGGTCGAGAAACCTGCATAGGGGCCGAATAGCAATGCCTTGTTACCGTTGATTACACGGGTATCAAGATGTGGAACCGACATCGGAGGCGCACCGACCGCCGCTTTGCCATACACTTTAGCTTTATGTTGCTCAATGACGGATGGATTGATGCAGCGGAGCCATTGTCCGCTGACGGGGAAGCCGCCATAACCACGGCCTTCGGGTATGCCGGATTTTTCCAGCAAGGGCAACGATCCGCCGCCGGCGCCGATGAACACGAAGCGTGTAAGCAGGTGGAACTTATGTTTTGTGGTTAGGTTTTTTACTTCCAGCAGCCACTTGCCGCTTTTCTGTTGCTTCAGGTCTTCCACTTCATGGGCAAGGTGGATCTGCAGCCCGAATTTCATATTGAGCGATTGGAAGATGTGACGGGTAAGGGCCCCAAAGTTCACGTCGGTACCGTCTTCCACCCGGGTGGCGGCGACGGGCTCGTTCGGATCACGGCCTTCCATGACCAATGGCATCCATTCGGCCATGGTGCTTTTGTTATCAGTGAACACCATTTCATCGAAAAAGTGATACCGGCGAAGGGCTTCATAGCGTTTGCGCAGGTATTCGACGTCTTTTTCGCCACGAACAAAGCTGATATGCGGAACAGGGCGGATGAAATCTGTTGGATCGGAAACGATGTGGTGATTCACCAGGTAGGCCCAGAACTGTTTGGATTCTTCGAACGACTGGAAAATCGAAACGGCTTTTTTAACGTCGATACTGCCGTCGGGCTTTTCAGGCGTATAATTCAATTCGCACAGGGCGCTATGACCGGTGCCCGCATTGTTCCAGGCGTCGGAGCTCTCTCCGGCGAGCACGTCAAGTCTTTCGAGAACAACAACAGATAACCTGGGATCCAGCTGTTTGAGAAGAACGGCCAGGGTGGCGCTCATGATTCCAGCTCCGATCAGAACGACGTCTGCATGCCTCACAGGTTGCTTTTTTTCCATAGCTGTGCAAAACTACAGCCTCCACGCGAGATATCCCGCCACCCGTCAGGTCGCACCCGACGGGTGCGACCTGACGGGTGCGACCTGACGGGTACCACCTGACGGGTACCACCTGACGGGTACCACCTGACGGGTGAAAAAAGCTGGGAGCAGTTTGTTTTTTCTTATCTTTGCCCACTATTTAAGTTGGGAAAGTCAGGTGAATTTCATATAAAGTATTGACAATCAACCTGCTGCGTTAAGCACGGACGGCGTGAAAACGGGCAGGGCTTTTTATGCGGCATACCTGCCACCCATCCGATAGGATCCATAAAACTCATCTTACAGTATATCTATGGCTATCAAAAAAGAAAATCGTCCCAAGTTCAACTTTTCGAAGATTACGATTGGACTGGCGTCGCCGGACTCCATTCTCGAAAAGAGTTACGGTGAAGTGTTGAAGCCTGAAACCATTAACTACCGTACCTACAAGCCCGAGCGCGACGGCCTTTTCTGCGAAAGGATCTTCGGACCGGTGAAGGATTACGAATGCGCCTGCGGCAAGTACAAGCGTATCCGTTACAAGGGTATCGTGTGCGACCGCTGCGGTGTGGAAGTGACCGAGAAAAAGGTTCGCCGCGAGCGCATGGGCCATATTAAACTGGTGGTGCCCGTAGTGCATATCTGGTACTTCAAAAGCCTGCCGAACAAAATCGGTTACCTGCTGGGCATGAGCTCCAAAAAACTCGAAAGCATCGTTTATTACGAGCGTTTCGTGATCATCCAGCCGGGTATCCGCGCCGAGAAGAGCCAGAACGTGGGCGACCTGCTGACCGAAGAAGAATACCTCGATATACTGGATGCGTTGCCGAAAGACAACCAGTACCTGCCCGACGAAGACCCGAACAAGTTCATCGCCAAGATGGGCGCCGAAGCCGTGCATGACCTGCTGGAGCGGATCGATCTCGACCAGCTCAGCTACGACCTGCGTAATGCCGCTGCCACCGAAACTTCGCAGCAGCGTAAGGCCGACGCCCTGAAGCGCCTTAGCGTGGTGGAAGCCTTCCGCGACGCCAACAGCCGTATTACCAACCGTCCCGAGTGGATGGTGATGCAATATATTCCCGTTATCCCGCCGGAACTGCGCCCGCTGGTGCCCCTCGACGGCGGCCGTTTCGCGTCTTCCGACCTGAACGACCTGTACCGCAGGGTGATCATCCGCAACAACCGTTTGAAGCGTCTTCTGGAGATCAAAGCTCCCGAGGTGATCCTGCGCAACGAAAAACGCATGCTGCAGGAAGCCATCGATTCGCTGTTCGACAACAGCCGTAAATCGAATGCCGTGAAAGCGGAAGGCGGCCGCGCCCTGAAATCGCTCAGCGATGTGCTGAAAGGAAAGCAGGGACGTTTCCGTCAGAACCTGCTCGGTAAACGCGTTGACTATTCCGGCCGTTCGGTAATTGTGGTGGGTCCGGAGTTGAAAATGCACGAATGCGGTCTGCCGAAAGACATGGCGGCCGAGCTGTTCAAACCGTTTATCATCCGCAAACTCATCGAGCGCGGCATCGTAAAAACGGTGAAGAGCGCCCGTAAGCTGGTTGATAAAAAAGAGCCCGTTATCTGGGACATCCTGGAGAATATCCTGAAAGGTCACCCGGTATTGCTGAACCGTGCCCCTACGCTGCACCGTTTGTCGATCCAGGCCTTCCAGCCCAAACTGATCGAAGGTAAAGCGATACAACTGCACCCGCTCGTAACCACGGCCTTCAACGCCGACTTCGACGGTGACCAGATGGCGGTACACGTGCCCTTGAGCAATGCCGCTATCCTGGAAGCACAGTTGCTGATGCTTTCTTCGCATAACATCCTGAACCCGCAGAACGGTACCCCGATCACGCTGCCTTCGCAGGACATGGTGTTGGGCCTGTACTATATCACCAAAGGAAAGAAATCGACCGATACGGAAAAAGTGCGCGGCGAAGGCATGACCTTCTATTCAACTGAAGAAGTGCTGATCGCGTACAACGAAAACCGGATCGACCTGCATGCGCCCATCAAGGTGCGTACCACGGTGCGCAGCAAAGAAGGAGAACTGGAGAAGAAGATCATTGAAACAACCGTAGGCCGCGTGCTCTTTAACGTGTATGTACCGGTTGAAGTGGGATATGTGAACGCGTTGCTCACCAAGAAATCACTGCGGGAGATCATCGGTGATATCATCAAGATCACCAATGTGCCGAAAACGGCGAAATTCCTGGATGATATCAAGCAACTCGGTTTCCGCATGGCCTTCAGAGGTGGTTTGAGCTTTAACCCGCAGGACCTGATCATCCCCGAGATGAAAGAAGAGCTGCTGGAGCAGGCGAAGAGCGAAGTGGATGAGGTGTGGGATAACTACAACATGGGTCTGATCACCAACAATGAACGTTATAACCAGATCGTGGATATCTGGAGCCGGGTCGATACGCGCATTACCGAAACACTGATTCGCGAAATGCAGAACGACAAGCAGGGCTTCAACTCGGTGTACATGATGCTCGACTCGGGCGCCCGTGGTTCCAAGCAGCAGGTAAAACAGCTCGCCGGTATCAGGGGTCTGATGGCCAAGCCGCGTAAGAGCGGCTCCACCGGTTCGGAGATCATCGAAAACCCGATCCTGTCGAATTTCAAAGGCGGCCTGAACGTATTGGATTACTTCATCTCTACCCACGGCGCCCGTAAAGGTCTGGCCGATACGGCCCTGAAAACGGCCGATGCCGGTTACCTGACTCGTCGCCTGGTGGATGTGGCGCAGGATGTGGTGATCACCGAAGAAGACTGCGGTACCCTGCGCGGTATTGCAACCACCGCGCTGAAAGACAATGAAGATGTGATCGAGCCGCTGAAAGACCGGATCGAAGGCCGTAACTCGTTGCACGATGTGTTTGATCCGGTAACGGAGAAACTCATTGTAGCTGCCGGCGAAGAGATTACCGCCGATACTGCGCTTCAGATCGAAGAAGCCGGTATTGAAAGCGTGGAGATTCGTTCAGTGCTGACCTGCGAAAGCAAGCGCGGTGTGTGTGTGAAATGTTATGGCAAGAACCTGGCCACCGGTTATACCGCCCAGAACGGTGATGCGGTTGGTATCATCGCTGCGCAGTCGATCGGTGAACCCGGCACGCAGCTTACCCTTCGTACTTTCCACGTAGGTGGTGTTGCAGGCTCGGCTTCTGTTGAATCAAGCCTGCTGGCCAAGTTCGACGGTACTATCATGTTCGACGGTTTGCGTACCGTAACTACCGAGAATATGGAAGGTGAAAAGATACAGGTGGTTATCGGCCGTACCGGTGAGATCCGGAACATGGACGTGAAGAATGACCGCCTGCTGAACGTGGTGAACGTGCCTTATGGCGCTACCCTGCTGGTGAAAGACGGGCAGAAAGTTGTCAAGGGCGATGTGATCTGCTCCTGGGATCCTTACAACAACGTGGTGATCGCAGAAATCGCCGGTACCGTGAAATTCGAAAACGTGCTGGAAGGCATCACTTACCGTGAAGAGGCCGACGAACAAACCGGCCACCGCGAGAAAGTGGTTATCGAAACCAAAGACAAAACCAAGATCCCGTCGATACTGGTAGAAAGCGGCAAGGAAGTTAAGTCGTATAACCTGCCGGTAGGCTCGCATATCAGCATCGAAGAAGGTGATGAGGTAAGAGCCGGCCAGGTATTGGTGAAGATCCCGCGCGTACTGGGCAAGCTGCGCGATATCACCGGTGGTCTGCCGCGTGTAACCGAACTCTTCGAAGCGCGTAACCCCGGTAACCCGGCCATCGTATCGGAGATCGATGGGGTGGTGGCTTTCGGCTCCATCAAACGTGGTAACCGCGAGATCATCGTGGAAGCCCGTGATGGTGTAACCAAGAAATACCTCGTGCCGCTGACCCGCCAGATCCTGGCGCAGGACGGTGACTTCGTAAAAGCCGGTGTGGCGCTGTCTGACGGGCAAATCGCACCAAGCGATATCCTCAGCATCAAAGGACCTTTTGCTGTACAGGAATATGTGGTAAATGAAATCCAGGAAGTGTACCGCCTCCAGGGTGTGCGCATCAACGACAAGCACATCGAGGTGATCGTTCGCCAGATGATGAAAAAGGTTTCGATCGTTGACCCGGGCGATACCAAATTCCTGGAAGACGATACAGTTGATAAGTTCGACTTCATTGAAGAGAACGACTGGATATTTGACAAGAAAGTGGTTACCGAACCGGGTGAAAGCGCCAAGATGCGCGCTGGCCAGATCGTGAGCCTGCGTGACCTGCGCGAGGAAAATTCGATCCTGCGCCGGAGCGACAAGAAGCTGGTAGAGTACCGCGATGCACAACCGGCCACTTCTCACCCGCTGCTGCTGGGTATTACCAAGGCGTCTTTGGGTGTACAGAGCTGGATTTCGGCTGCGTCGTTCCAGGAAACCACCAAAGTGCTGAGCACGGCTGCCATCAACGGTAAAACCGATGACATGATGGGCCTGAAAGAAAACGTGATCACCGGCCACCAGATCCCTGCGGGTACAGGTCTTCGCGATTTCGAAAACATGATCGTGGGCAGCAAGGAAGAGTATGAGCTCCTGCAAACTACCCGCGAAGCGATGAACTTCGACGAAGAAGAATAACTGATGTAAAACAACCTAATAGGGTGTCCGGCACATATGTTGCCGGACATCTTTTTTCTGGCCGGAGCCGTCCATCGCTTACCGGTGGGCACGGAAAGGTTAAAATTCGGGCTTAAAGTACGGCCCAAAGCCGGAAAGCACTTAAATTGCCGCTACCAAAAAACTATCATGAAGCAACTCTCCACTGTGCTCAGTATCATTGCGATCGCATTAAGCGGATTTGCCATCTATAAAACTGCTGCTTCATCGAAAGCGCCGTCGAAAGATGTGTCTGCTGCGCCGGGCGATGCGCCCGCTGCTGCCGATTTCAGCATCGCTTATTTCGATATCGATTCACTGCAGAACAAATACGAATATTTCAAAGACGCGCTGGGTGAACTGAAGGTGAAAGAAGAAGCGATGAACAATGAGCTCGCCAGCATGGAGAAGAATTACCAGAAAAAGATCAGCGAATGGCAGAAGAAAGGCCCTTCCATGAGCCAGTCTGAAGCCGATGCCGTACAGCGTGAGTACACGCAAATGCAGCAGAACTACCAGCAGCGGAGAATGTCGCTTGAACAGCAGTTGGAGAACCTGAAGATGGATTATAAGAAGAACATCAAGACCAAGATCGAAGC
>JBDHYM010000048.1:0-16539 GCA_039811405.1 Flavihumibacter sp.
CCCCCCCCCCCCCCCCCCCCCCGCCACTGAAAAGCCCGTCGATGCCAAAGTGGCCCGGCTGAAAATACCCGACGGCTTTAAGGCCGAACATCTTTTCGGCGCCTCGGCGCACGACGAAGGCTCATGGGTGGCCATGACCTTCGACGACAAGGGCCGCCTGATCGCCTCCGACCAGTACGGGGCGCTTTACCGCATGGTGATTCCCGCCATCGGCGACACCACCGCAAAGATCAACGTGGAAGAGCTCAGCATTCCGCAAACCGGGCAAAAAGCAGGCGGCTCCGCCAAAAAAATCGATATCGGCTACGCCCACGGGCTGCTGTACGCATTCAACAGCCTGTATGTGATGATCAACCACAACAGCGACTCCGCTTTCTCCAAAGGCAGCGGACTGTACCGCTTGCAAGACACCGACGGCGACGACCAATACGACAAGATCACGCTGTTGAAGAAGCTGGAAGGAGAGGGGGAGCATGGACCGCACAGCATCGTGCTGTCGCCCGATAAAAAATCATTGTTCGTCATTGCCGGGAATTTTACCAAACTACCGGAGATGAATAGCCGAAGAAAGCCGTTTGACAGCCGGCTTGATAATATCTATCCCCTGCTGAAAGATCCGAATGGCCACGACAACGGGGTAAACATACACGGCGGCTGGATTGCGCAGGTGGATTCGGCGGGGCAGCACTGGGAGCTGTTCAGTTCTGGTTTCCGCAACCCGTTCGACCTGGCCTTTAATGAAGCGGGTGATATGTTCACCTACGATTCAGACATGGAATGGGATATCGGCACGCCCTGGTACCGGCCCACGCGGGTCTGCCATGTTACCAGCGGCAGCGAATTCGGCTGGCGTCCGGGCAGCGACAAATGGTCGCCCGTGTGGCCCGATAACAGCCCGGCTTTGCTCAATATCGGCCAGGGCTCACCCACCAACCTGGTATATGGCGGCAACAGCCGCTTTCCCGAAAAATACCGGCGCGCACTTTTCGCGTTCGACTGGAGCTTTGGCATCATCTATGCCATCCACCTTTCGCCCGAAGGCGCCAGCTACACCGCCACCGGCGAAGAGTTTGTATCGGGGGCGCCCCTGCCGCTCACCGACGGGGTGATTGGCCCCGACGGCGCGCTCTATTTCCTCACGGGCGGGCGGCGGCTGGAATGGGATCTTTACCGCCTGTATTATAACGGTAATGAACAACCGAAAGCAGGAGTGGCGGTCGCGCCGCCAACGGCTGAAGGTCAGTTACGCCGCCAACTGGAAACCTGGCACCAGGCGGCGCATCCCGGCAATATCGATGATATCTGGCCGCAGCTAAAGCACGCCGACCGCTACATACGGTATGCGGCAAGGACAGCGCTCGAATACCTGCCCGTTGCCACCTGGGAAAACCGGTTGCTGGCGGAGAAAGACCCCGTTGTTATCACGCAGGCGGCCATCGCCTACGCCCACCAGGGAAAGCCTGCCGGTCGCGACAGGATACTTCGCTTACTCGGCAACGTTGGTACCACCGGTCTTTCCGAAAGTGCGCAGACAGACCTGTTACGCGCCATCGAGCTGCTGCTGTTCCGGCTGGGCCGGCCGGCACGGCCGCTGGCAGATTCGCTGATAGCGACGCTCGATCCGCTGTATCCCGCTTCCGGTGGCAATGAACGAAACCGCGAGCTGGGCAAGCTGCTGACCTGGCTTGGCGCTCCCGATGCTGTCGGCAAAACCGTGGCCCTGCTCGAAACAGCCAAAGACGACAACAGCGACGGGCAGGCAACCCTGACCCAATCGTCAGACCTTATCATGCGTAACCCGCAATATGGTATGGACATCGCTTCTACGCTCTCCAAAATGCGGCCCCTGCAGCAAACCTTTTACGCGGTGTTGCTTACCCCGTCGGTCGGCGGCTGGACGGATGACCTGCGCAACAGCTATTTCAAATGGTTTTATGAAACCTTCAGCTACCGCGGGGGCGTCAGCTATATGGGCTTTATCAACGATGCGCGTAAAAAAGCGCTGGCGCAGGTGCCCAAAGCGGCGTTTGCGCAGTACAACCGGTTGTCGGGCGACTCCATTGTGCAGTTTGCCGGCACGGCCATGAACAAAGACCTTTACCGGCCGGTAGGGCCGGGGCGCGACTGGACACTTGAAGAAGCGGTAAAAGTGGCCGACAGCGGCATCAGCCAACGCAGCTTCGATAAGGGCAAAGGCATTTTTGTGGCTTCTCTTTGCAGCGCCTGTCATACTGTGCGCGGAGAAGGTGGGGTGGCAGGGCCCGATCTAACGCAGTTGGGTAGCCGCTTTTCATACAGGGACATGCTCGAAGCCATCATCGAACCCAATAAGACCATTTCAGACCAATACGGCACTACCGTCTTCTCCCTGAAAAATGGTGGCTCAGTGATGGGAAGGATCATCAGCCACGACAAAGAGAAATACATCATTTCGCAAAATCCCTTTGCGCCGCAGCAGACGAGGGAGATACCGGATGCGACGGTTGCGGCTACGCGGGTATCGGATGTATCGCCTATGCTGCCGGGGCTGATCAACCGCCTCAACCCGGGTGAGCTGAAAGACCTGCTGGCTTTTCTCAAGGCTGGCGGCAACCCGCAAGACAGCGTGTTTGCGCCTGCAAAAAAATAAACGACTATGAAACAGCTACTATCTTTCTTTCTTGTAAGTGTTGCGGCGATATTGTCTTGTACGGAGCCGGCGTCGAAAGCAAACAGTGGCCTCACGCCCGCGGCAGCGGACAGTTTCGTGTCCATCTTCAACGGAAAGGACCTGACTGGCTGGGAAGGCGATACCAGTTTCTGGAAAGTGGTCGATGGTGCGATCACCGGCGAAGTAACACCGGTACACGCGCTGCAGAACAACAGTTTCCTGGTTTATCGCGGATCGGAGCCGGCCGATTTTGAATGCAAAGCCGAGTATCGCATCAGCGAAGCTGGCAACAGCGGTATACAATACCGCAGCGAACAGGTCAACGGCATTCCCTTTGCGCTCAAAGGTTACCAGGCCGATATCGACGGCGCCAATACATATACGGGGCAGAATTACGAAGAGCGGGGCCGTGGTTTCCTGGCATTGCGTGGACAGATCGTTGCCTTGCCCGCGGGCGGCAAACCGGTTGTCACCGGCAGCCTGGGCAATGACGATTCGCTGAAAGCGAAGATCAGCACCGGCGGCTGGAATGAAATTCATATCGTGGCGAAAGGCTATCACCTGCTGCATTATGTTAATGGTGTGCTGATGAGCGAAACGACCGATAACGACACGGCCGCCCGCAAATCGCAGGGACTGCTGGGCTTGCAATTGCACGTAATGCCCGCCATGAAAGTGGAGTTCAGGAACATACGATTGCACCACTAGCATTCCTGAAAATATAATTTGCTGTTAAATGCCGGTGGCGCCAGGCACCGGTAAAGCGATTACCAGTAGATTCAGGAAACCGCTGCTATGAACTACCGGAAAATCAACAACCTGACAGGCTGGCTTGTATTTCTCGTTGCCGCTATTGTTTACCTGAAGACCGTTGAGCCCACGGTCAGCTTCTGGGACTGCGGTGAATTCATCTCCAGTTGTTACGGCCTCATGATCCCGCACCCGCCGGGTGCGCCGCTCTTTGTACTGATAGGCCGGCTCTTTATCATTTTGTCAGGCGGCCAGCCGGCAACAGCCGCGCTTGCCGTCAACGCCATGAGCGCGCTCTCCAGCGCCTTCACCATCCTGTTCCTGTTCTGGACCATCACCCATTTTGCCCGGAAGATGACCACCGATACAACCACGATCATGGTCACCGGTGCTGTCGGCGCGCTGGCTTATACTTTCAGCGATTCATTCTGGTACAGCGCGGTGGAAGGTGAAGTGTACGCCCTGTCGTCGTTGTTCACCGCCGTGGTTTTCTGGGCGGCATTGAAGTGGGAAGAAAAGGCCGATGAGCCGCATGCAGACAGGTGGCTGGTGTTTATATTTTTCCTGATGGGATTATCGATCGGCGTACACTTGCTCAACCTGCTGGTGATACCCGCTATCGTGATGCTTTATTATTTCAGGCGTTTCCGTTTCAGCCGCGGCGGCATGCTGCTTGCCTTTATCGCCGGTTGCGCCATCACCGGTTTTGTACAGGTGGTATTTATACAATCTACCATTAAAGGCGCCGCCGCCGCCGATATCTGGTTTGTGAACAGCCTGGGCCTGCCGTTCTTTTCAGGCTTTGCTTTTTTCTTTGTGCTGCTTGCCGGTCTGCTGGCGCTCGGCATTCGTTATGCGCGCCGCCGCCGCCGCCGCGAATGGCAGGTGGCCCTGTGGAGCATGGCTTTTCTGCTGATGGGATACAGCACGTATCTCACGACGATGATCCGCTCGAACGCCGACCCCGCAGTGGATATGTTTAATGTAGACAATCCCGTGGCCCTGGCCGGTTATCTTGGCCGCGACCAGTACAACGACTGGCCGATACTGTATGGCCCCGATTTTACCGACCGCGCCGACTTCGTGCAAAAAGGCGAGCTCTACACCCGCGCCGATGATAAATATGTAGTGGAAAAACCGGCCTGGAAAAAAGACTGGGTGCATACGCCTTCGTCGCATCTGTTTCCCCGCATCTGGGATGCCGACGACGACCGCAACCAACTGCTCTGCTACCAGCGCTTTGCCGGCATCGAGCCCGGTGCCACGCCCACCCTGGCCGATAATATCCGTTACTTTACCAACTACCAGACGGGCTGGATGTATTTCCGTTATTTCATGTGGAATTTTGCGGGCCGGCAGAACGACCTGCAGGGATTGGGCAACCCGGCCGACAGCAATTGGGTGAGCGGCATACCCCTGATTGACAACACTCGCCTGGGCGACCAATCGAAGCTGCCCGAGAGCATGCATGCGGGCAATAAAGCCTATAACCGCCTTTTCCTGCTGCCCCTGCTGCTGGGCCTGGCAGGCTTTTACTGGCAGTTCCGCAAAAACAAACACGACTGGCTGGTGAACGGGCTGTTGTTTTTCTTTACCGGGCTGGCCGTTGTTATCTATCTCAACCAAAGCGGCTTCCAGCCCCGTGAACGCGATTATGCTTTTGTGGGCTCTTTTTATGCATTTGCCGTTTGGCTGGGCCTCGGCGTACTGGCGCTGGTGGATGGCTTGCGCAAGGTGAGCCGGCGGCCGGCGTTGCGGTATGCCGTTATGCTTTGCTGCCTGGCGGTACCCGTCTGGATGGCCGTGCAGGAATGGGACGACCATGACCGCAGCGGCAAAACCCTCGCCCGCGATATGGCGAGGAATTACCTGGAGAGCTGCCCCCCGAACGCCCTGCTCATCACCTCCGAAGACAATGATACCTATATACTGTGGTACCTGCAGAATGTGGAAGGCATCCGCAAAGACGTACGGGTAGTGGTCAACACCATTTTTGCGACCGATTGGTACATCAACCAGCTCAGGTACAAGGTCAACGACAGCGACCCTTTCGATGTGCTGTTCAGCAAAGAGCAGATCAGGGGCGACAAGCGCGATGTGGTTTATTTCGCGCCCATGACCGGTGTCGATACCACGCAGTATTACGATCTTAAAACCACCCTGCGCGATGTAGTGGGCAGCGACGATCCGCGGCTGCAGCGCCAAACCGAGAGGGGCGACCGGATCAATATACTGCCCGTGCGCCGCTTTAGCGTGCCCGTCGATGAAAATACGGTACGGTCTAACGGTACCGTATATGCGAATGAAAAGCCGGTGGCCGCCCTGCAGCTCGACATAAAAAACAAGAGCTACCTGGTGAAGAACGACCTGGCCTTGCTGGCCATCCTCTCGGCAAACGACTGGAAGCGGCCCATCTGTTTTACCAATACAAACGATATCGATGCGCTTGACCTCGCCAAATACACCCGTGTGGAGGGAATGGTGTACAGGCTGGTGCCCGTCGAAGATGCGGCCATAGCGCCCCGCTCGCACGACCTGGTGATGAACAGCTTTGCCTACGGCGGCGCCGACCGCGCCGGCGTGTATTTTGATGAAGACAACCGCCGTCGCTTCAGCCTGCTGGAGCTGGCGCACGCACGCATTGCAACCGGCCTGCTTCAGGAAGGAAAACGCGACCAGGCGCAGGCGGTGCTGCAGCATTTCGACCGGCATATAAAAACCAGCAGTTATCAATATGGCATGGCCAGCAGCCGCGGCGCTGTTCACAACGCCATTTCCCTGCAGTTCTTGCAGGTATGCGTGCAGGCGGGCGATAAGGCGCTCGCTGGAAAGGTGGCTGCCTCTTTGCGCAGCGACCTGTCAGGTCAATTGAGCTATTATCGCTCATTGGGCGATCACCTGCAAAGCGACGAACAGTTGGCGGCAGAGGCTGTCGAGATGTTGCAGGGTAGGGGCGGTGCGCTTTCCAGCCGGCAGCAGGCCCTGCTGATGGATATTGTGTCGGCCTATCAGTTGTTGCGGGAGGTAGAGAGGATATAGAAGAGAAAGTCAAAAAACGGTTTTTTGGTACATTCGCAGATGTTTTTGCGAGGAGTATTTTGCGGCGTTTTTTTGCTGTGGGGTTCGTTGATGCTGCGTGCGCAGCAGGATACGGTAAAGCCGGTTCGCGATACCATTGCCTGGCAGGCTGGTTTTACCGGAACGGGTAATTTCAATAAGACCAACGACGGCACCACGTATATATTCAATAATTCCATTCGTTTGGGCGCGGCCAGTCGCCTGGTCAATGCCAATCTAAGCGCCGGCTGGATTTATGGGAAAAACCCATCCAGCCTGACCAACAACGACCTGCTGGTGGTGGTTGATGCCGACCTGTTCAGGAATACCCGGCGTTTTTATTACTGGGCGCTTACCGCCTATGAAAGCAGTTTCTCGCTGAAAATAGACAACCGGGTGCAAACCGGCGGCGGCCCGGGACTTACCATTATCAGGAAGCCGAATATTCACCTGGTGCTGACCGACGGCCTGCTGTATGAAAGAAGCCAACTGGCGGAACCCGATGTACACAACCGGACCAAATACGAAACCTGGCGAAACTCGTTTCGCATCAAATACAAAGTGTTGCTGATGGGTAAGCTGTCGGTCGATGGCTCACACTTCTTGCAAAATGCCCTGGGCGATGCCGGCGACTACATTATCCGTTCCAACAATGCGGTCAACTGGCGGCTCAAAAAATGGCTGAACCTCACCCTGGCGGTGACCTATAACAATATCAGGATCACCGAAAGGGAGAACCTGCTGTTCAGCTACGGCGTTACGATCGACCAACTTTTTTGAGGTGTTTTCTTAACCACGCTCATCCATGCCGCCGCCGTTGCCGCTGTCGCGTTTTTTAAAGATCTCCAGGTCGCTGCGGCCGAAACGGTAGCTGAAGCTAAGCCGGAAGGTTCGTACGTTCCAGCGCCGGTAAGAATCCTGGTAAAAGTTTTCCGTATCGGTGATGCTGCCGAAGCGGCGTGAATTCAGCACATCGTTGATGTTGAACGTAATGGTGCCGGCTTTGTTCTTGAGGAAATCTTTCCGTATCGCGAAGTCGAACCCGTATTGCTCCTTGTTTTTGCCTTGCGGCACCACGCGGGGCGACTCGTATTGCCCCGATAACTGGAACGACATATTGTTGGTTACCGGAGAGCCCGGGGTGGCCAGCTTGTAATTGACCATCAGCTTGGCACTCCAGTTGAAACCGTAATTACTGAGGTTGATGTCGTTGATCACCGCTTTTACGTCGCGGTACTGCGCATTGAAATTGGGCGTTATGTCGAGGCTCTTCCCGATCTTTTGCTGCCAGGTGATCTCGGCGCCCATCCGGTTGGTACGGTCAGCATTGACAAAAGTGGTCAGGATGGCATTCGGCGAAATCGACGCATTGCCCAGGTCTTGCAATTCCTGCTGGCTGATGGTATCGCTGTAGTTGGTTATATCGGCCGTGTTGTTGCGGTAATAGGTAGACAACAGCACATTGCCGGTTTCGTATTGCTTGTTGTAATTCAGCTCGAACGAGTTGGTGAACTCCGGTTGCAGCGAAGGATTGCCGCGATGGATGTTCATCGGGTCGCTGATATCGACATAGGGGTTGATCTGCCAGAAATTCGGGCGATTGATCCGCCGGGCGAAATTCACCTGGATATCATTGCCGCCGCCCAACTCGTAGGTCAGGAAAAGGGTGGGGAACACCGTGTTCCAAAGGTTCTTGCCGCCGGAGGGGTAATCATAACCGAACTTCAGCAAGCTGTCGATCAGCTCTCCCTTAAAGCTCGATTGCTCTATCCGCAAGCCGCCCTGGTATTTCAGCTTGCCGATGCTGTTGGAATAGTTGCTGTAAATGGCATTCACCATTTCGCGGTACTTATAGTTATTGCTCAGCGATAATTTGGTAGAAGCTCCGTTTTCGTCGACCGAAAACACATCGAGTTTATCGCGCGAATAGTTGTGAAAACTGCGCGCGCCCAACTCCAGTTTGCTTTTTTCGGTAAGCGGGTTCACATAATCTGTCTGGAAGGTGAACTGGTCGCCGCTGCCGTCGGAATGGCTGGTAACGCGACTGGCTGCTCCGTCGGGTGCACCTGAAATCTTATAGAGCTGGTTTTGGATATTGCCGTCGCCGCCATTGGTGCCACCGCTATAGGTAAGGTCGGCTGTCCATTCCTTCCCCGACTTCTCATAGGTTTTGCGGTAGTTCAGCTGTGTATTGGCGCGGTTGAAAAAGTCGTCGTCGTCACTGCGGCGGTAGCCGGTATTTACCAGGCTGGCGGCGGCATCGAGGTATTCCTGGTGCTGGGTTTCGACATTGCCGAAGCGGCCGCCCACGAATCCCTGTGTAAGCGAAATGCTATTGTATTGATCGATGAAATAGTCGGCGCCGAAGCGGACAGACATAAAGCGGCGGTCGCGTTCGGTTTCACTTACCTGGTTGAAATAATCGGTGATCAGCCCGTTCGATTTGTTTTGGCGGTGCGCTTCTTCGCGGGCGGTACCGCCGCGTGTATTATAGTTGCCGCTTACAAAGAAATTAAATTTCCCCTGGCGGTAGTTCAGGCTGAGGTTGCCGTTGAGCAGCTTCGGCGTTCCCAGGCCAATGCTGGCCATGCCGTTGAAACCTGCTTTCCGGTTTTTCTTCATGATGATATTGATAATGCCGCCCGTACTGCCTGCATCGTATTTGGAAGAAGGATTGGTGATGATCTCCACCCGGTCGATATCGTCTGCGGGAATCTGCTCCAGCGTAAGGATCGTGGGGCGGCCGTCGACCAATATCTGCGGCGAGCTGTTTCGCAGTTGAACGGTGCCGTTCACATCTACCGATAACGAAGGGATATTCTTCATGATATCGACCGCGTTGCCGCCTTTTGCCGTAACGGCCGCATCGGCATTGAATATGCGGCGGTCGACCGCCAGGGTCATTACCGGTTTCTTTGCCGTTACCACCACGCTTGCCAGGTTGGCCGGGTCGGTGATCATCAGTATTTTTCCCGCATTGAAATCCTGTCCCATCTCTTCGGGCGATACGCGGCCTTCCTGCCGTTCAAAACCAACGGCGGTAATGGCGAAACGCACCCGCTGGTGCTGCGGCAGTTGTATGCTGAAATTGCCTTCTTTATCGGTCGTTACAAAAGCAGTGGTGCTGTCGTTACCGTTGATGGTCGTAATTTCAATGGTCGCCGATTCAATCGGTTTGCCGGTTTGCTGATCGGCTACTTTGCCGTACACCTTTACCGGCGCCTTGATGCCGGAACTGTCTTGCGCCTGTGAAACCAGGCCAGCCAACAAAAAAGAAAGAAAGAATACGAAGCAAGCAGTTGCCGGAATAGGATTTGCCTTTCGAGTCATGTTGCAAAAGACGTTAAATTTCATAGAAAATTGTGACTACAAATCTTAAAGAAAGAATAAAAGACCCTGCAGCACATGATAAATGAACAAGAAAGACGGAAAGACGAATCATGGAAAAGATGGGGATCGTATGTATCTGACAGAGAATGGGGAACCGTTCGCGAAGACTACAGCGCAGATGGGAATGCCTGGCATTATACAACGCACGACATGGCGCGCAGCTATGCCTGGCGCTGGGGAGAAGAAGCCATTGGCGGTATCTGCGACGAAGACCAGTTGCTTTGTTTTGGATGGGCCTTCTGGAACAAAAGAGACCCCATTCTGAAAGAACGCTTTTTCGGGCTCGGTAACAATGAAGGCAACCATGGCGAAGACGTGAAAGAGCAATATTATTATCTCGATGCTACGCCGACGCATTCGTACATGAAAATGTTGTATAAATACCCCATGCATGAGTTTCCCTACCAACTGTTAGTGGAAGAAAATGCCCGTCGGGGAAAGAATGATCCCGAATATGAGCTGCTCGATACGGGGATATTTGATAACGGGGAATATTTCGATTGTTTTATCGAATATGCCAAAGTGGCCAAAGACGATATCCTCATTCGCCTGGAAGTATTCAACCGCGCTGCGCAGCCCGCCAGCCTGCTGGTATTGCCAACGGCCTGGTTTCGCAATACCTGGTCGTGGGGAAGGCATCCTTATAAGCCCTCCCTGCTGCTGCATGAAAATGCGATTAAAATACAGCACGAAGAGCTTGATATGCAATGGCTGTATGCAGAAGAATATGACCAGTTGCTGTTCTGCGAGAACGAAACCAACCGGCAACGGCTGTATGGCGTTGATAACGGTAATCCTTATCCGAAAGACGGCATCCATGATTTTATCGTTCATGCCCGGCCTTCGGTGAATCCGGCCATGCAAGGCACCAAGACGGCTTTTGTGAAAGAGATGGTAGTGCCCGCCGGCGGCTCTTCGGTATTCCGCCTGCGCCTTTGCCGAAGTGCGCAGCCATCGCCTTTTGCCGGTTTCGACGAAACAGTTGCACTGCGCAGAAAGGAAGCCGATGAATTTTACGACAGCCGCCGGCCGCTCATCAAAGATCCGGCGCAACGGTCGCTGCACCGCCAGGCCATTGCCGGCATGTTGTGGAATAAACAGTTCTATTCATATAAGGTACAGCAATGGCTGGATGGCGACCCGGCTATGCCGCCGCCGCCCGAAAGCCGGAAAAAGGGGCGCAATGCGCACTGGACCCACCTGTACAACGACGATGTTATTTCGGTGCCCGACAAATGGGAGTTTCCGTGGTATGCGGCCTGGGACCTGGCCTTTCATTGTGTCAGCATCGCCCTCGTTGATCCCGACTTCGCCAAATCGCAGTTGCTGCTGCTGACGCAGGAATGGTATATGCATCCCGCCGGTGAGCTGCCTGCCTACGAATGGTCGCTCCAGGACGTCAACCCGCCGGTGCATGCAGGCGCGGTTTTCAGGGTGTATAAGCTCGACGCGCGCGACAAAGGGAAAAAAGATTATGCTTTCCTGGAGTCGGTGTTTCACAAACTCGTCATCAATTTCACCTGGTGGGTGAACCGGAAAGACCGCTACAACAGCAATATTTTCGAAGGTGGTTTCCTGGGGCTTGACAATATCGGTGTTTTCGACCGCAGCGCCACGCTGCCGAGCGGCTATTCGATCGAGCAGGCCGATGCCACCAGTTGGATGGCCATGTATGCATTGAATATGCTGCATATTTCGCTCGAGCTGTCGGATTATAACAGCTCCTATCTCAGCATGGCGACCAAATTCTTTGAACATTTCCTGTACATCGCCGGCGCCATGGCCTATATGGGAAAAGACAGCAGCGGTCTGTGGGACGAAGACGACCAGTTCTTTTACGACCAGTTCCGTTTACCCGACGGCAGCATCGAAAAGCTGAAGCTTCGCAGCATCGTTGGCATTATTCCGCTGTTTGCCGTAGAAGTAATCACGAAGGAAACGCTTGATGCGCATCCGGCGTTTAAGGAACGGATGGATTGGTTTCTGCGGCACCGGCCCGACCTGGCCAGCCTGGTATCAAGATGGAATGAAACGGGCAAGGGAGAGAAGCACCTGCTGAGCCTGTTGCGCGGCCACCGCATGAAAAAGCTGATCACCCGCATGCTCGATGAAACGGAGTTCCTGAGCGATTATGGCATCCGCTCGCTGTCGAAAGCGTACGACGGGCATTCTTTTCACCTGCCCTTCGACGGCACTGAGCTGGAAGTGAAATATGTGCCGGGAGAAAGCGACAGCAATATGTACGGCGGTAATTCGAACTGGCGGGGACCTGTATGGCTGCAGATGAATTTCCTGGTGATAGAGAGTCTGCGGAAATTTCATTTTTATTACAGCGATGAATTCAAAGTGGAATATCCCACCGGGTCGGGCAACTATCTTTCCCTGAAAGAAGTAGGCGCAGCGTTGGCCCGGCGCCTGCTGAAAATATTCCTGCCCGGTGCGCAGGGCATTCGACCGGCGGCTGGCGACTACCGGTTGCTGCAGGAAGATCCGTATTTCAACCAGTATCATTTATTCTACGAATATTTCAACGGCAATACCGGCAAGGGGCTGGGTGCCTCTCACCAAACCGGTTGGACGGGCCTCATTGCAAACCTGGTGGAAATGTTGAACGGCGACGAGGTGGCAATGGAAAAAGTAGAATGATTACACAGCCTGCGACTGTCGGCCGGCGCGGATCAGCCCTGCTTCCGTGATGTTGACATGCGTGAAGCGATCGTGCTGCTGCAGGCGCACAAGCCCTTCTTCGTGCAGGCGGTGAATATGTTCGAGGATGGTATCCCACGGCAGAAACTGGCGAACAATGATCTGCGCCGGCTTGCAGGGAAAGCTGGTAGGATCATGATCGTCTTTCACAATTGAATAAATGGTTTGAAGGGTGGAATAGTGGTTATCCATTGTTCCAAAATAAAGTGGATTTTTTACATCCCGGCAAAAAGTTATCAACGTTTCCGGTTTTGGGGGAGGGGAAAATTCCCGTATCACCGAATTGGTTCAGCGCCAACCCCTTCGCGGGTGATTTTTATGGGCAGGATCATACCATTTTTGTCGAACTTAAGTTCTTCGATACAAGTTTCACGCGAATCCCGGCCTTTTTCATCGGCGGGCCGCCGATGGTAAACGATGAAATATTTGTCTTTACCCGGCACTTTGATCACCGAATGGTGACCGGCGCCGTTGGCTATTGTAAAATCCTGCTGTAAAACGCTTCCTGCTCTTTTAAAGGGCCCCAGCGGGTTGTCGGCAATGGCATAGGCCACGCTGTAATCAGGGCCGGTCCACCCACCTTCAGACCACATGAAATAATATTTTCCATTCCTGATAAACATGAATGGCCCTTCTACATATTGCTGTGGGGTGATCTCTTTGAATACCGTGCCATCGGGAAAAGGGTCAAAGCCGGTAAAGTCGTTTTTGAGCCGCACGATATTACAATGTTTCCAGCCGCCGTAGATAAGATAGTATTGCCCGTTGCGGTCGTGGAATACAAACTGGTCGATCGGTTGTGCACCGTTTTCAAAATGATCGACCAGCGGCTTGCCGAGATAGTCCTTGAAAGGGCCACCGGGATGATCAGCCACGGCCACGCCGATGCCACCTTTCTCCTGGTCGCTCTGGATATCGTTTGCGCCGAAGAACAGGAAATATTTTCCGTCTTTCTCAATCACCGAAGGCGCCCACATGGCGCGCTTTGCCCATTTAACGGCCGCCGTATCTATAATGCGCGGATGTTTTGTCCAGGTGACCAGGTCGTTCGATGAAAATGCATCCATAAATACTTGCTGCTCGTAAGGCGCTGAAAAAGTGGGATAGATCCAGTATTCTTTTCCGAATACCAGCGCTTCAGGATCGGCATACCAGCCGGGGAACAGTGGGTTGCCCGATTTTTTTTTTGGCTGCGCATTTGCCGCGCTGAAAAGTGCCGGCAGTATAAGCATTGTCAGCAGAGATCTCATGAACATTATTTTTCTGTGTACACCAGGGTGCCGTCTTTATACCCAATGAGCGTAGCGGTGGCATAGCCTAAGAAAAGCCCGTTTTCCACCACGCCGGGCACCTGGTTGAGCCAGGCGTGTACGGCATGCAGGTGCTCGATCTTCCCAAAGGGGCAATCGAGAATATGGTGGCCATGATCGGTAACCAGCGGCTTGCCTTCTTTCAGCCGGAGCCTTGGTTCAATACCGTATTTTTCTTTTATCCGCCGGGCTACCTGGCGGCTGCCATAGGGGATCACTTCTACCGGCAGGGGGAAAGCGCCCAGCACGTTCACCAGCTTGGATTCATCTGCCAACACCAGCATTTTTTTTGAGGCAGCAGCTACCATTTTCTCCTGCAGGTGCGCAGCCCCGCCACCCTTGATAAGATTGAAAGCAGGATCGATCTCGTCGGCCCCGTCGATCACCAGGTCGATCGTGTCCACCTCGTTGAGCTCTTTCAGCGGAACGCCCTGCTCACGCAACACCCGCGCCGTTTGCGCGGAGGTGGGCACGGCTTCAACGGAAAGTCCGTTCTTTATTTTCGCGGCCAGCGCCTGCAGAAACCAGTAGGCGGTGGTACCGGTACCCGCACCGATGGTCATGCCGTTGTCAACGTATTCCGCTGCGGCATAGCCGAGCTTTTTCTTGATATCATCGCTTGAAAACATGGGTGCCAAGGTACATCATTTTGCACTTGGTTATTTATGTATGACGGCTCTTTCCTTGTCGTTGCCCATCAGGCCCACCCCAACGTTTTCCTTGACCGAATAAAATACCGATTTCCATACCAGGTTGAAAAACGATTTGGTAACAACGCGCCGGTAGCTGGCGCTGGTGTGGTCGTTGTGCCTGTCGCCCGGCAGGTTGGTGTCGGTCAGCACAAAATTGTTGGCGATGGCGGTCAGCAGTCCGCGTTTCCGGTAACCGGCCGATTGATCGCCTTTTACCACTTCGATCTTCAGTTGCTGGTAATTAAGCGTGGTATAGGCCCGTGCCGATGTGTTATTGCCTTTGACGGTAAATTGCAACCGGCTGATGTTGCCGGATGCGATGCGCGTACTGCCCAGGGGAAGAGCGGCTGTATTGAGTATACGGGCATCGAACGGCGCGAAACGGGCGTTTACGGTAAACTGCCCGTTGTTCGATATGGGAAAGTTGAATTGAACATCCGTTTTTGCTTTGTCCATGAAATAGGCGGTGAATGTTGCTTTCAGCGGCTGCGGCGCCACGCCGTCGTCGCGCAGTGGCCCCAGCCTGCCCGCCACCCGGCTGAAAACGATCTTGCCCACGCCGTCGCCTTTTTCATTTTTCTCCTCGTAAACAACCGATCCTTTTTCGACCACAATAGCCGGTATATCCGTTTTATACGGCAGCTTGCGAATAAGCTGGTGCGGGTACTTGCCTACCTTGCTGTCGGTGGCCGGCGGGTTCGACTTATCGTTGAATACGGAAAGCGTCGGCTCGCTCAATAACACCGACCGCGCCACAATATTGCTGTCTTCCAGCAGCGCCGTATAATCGAAACCGTCGGCAGTGATCTCCTTCACCTTCATGTGATAGATGTCTTTCTGCACACCGGCAGCGGCTGCTGCCGCTTCCATCGATTGAACGGGGAAAGAGCGCAGCTCCAGGTCTTTGACGAAAGTCATGTTCTTGTCGCCCATGCTAAGTAATAGCCTGCCGGCCTTCAACCTGTACTTGTCTTTCGACACCGGAATGTCGACGCTGTCGATCGCCACCCGAACGGCTTTTGAAAACAGGACCCGGGTGGTATCGGTCAGGGAAGCGGAATCGATGGCCAGCCCGATAAGATCGATGTGAATGTTCCGGATGGTTTGTGTTTTCTTTTTCCGGTTCCTGTACACGAGCTCTACCTGGTCAAGTTGCAACGAATCGATTTGCACCCCCGTCAGCGGCGATTTTTTCAGCGAGTTGAAAAGCCGGTGCTTGCTTTCTTTTACACCCGGTTTTTTACCGTCGCCGGTGGTAACGCTGTCTTTGCCGAGGTTGACGAGCTCAAGCCGCCCGCCGGCCACGGTTATATTTCCCAGGTTTACCGACTGGTTCGTGAGCAGGGCGGCAATATCGACCTGCTTCAGTAAAAGATTGTCCAGCTCCACCCGGTACAGCATTCCCTCGCTGATCAGGGTGCTGTCGGGTATCAGTTTTATATCGCGAACGGAGGCCGATTTCTTGTCGGCGTTGAGGAATATGTCGCCGATTTGCAGTGAATACCGCCCATTGCTTTTTTCGTACACCAGCACTGTCAGCCGCTCGCGCAGCGACTGGCTGAAGTCTTCGCTTTTCAGGTATTTTTTCAGATACCAGTAGCCGATCGCTCCGCCCAGAACGACCAGGGATACAAGTAGGAGGATGATTCTTTTCAAACAGGATCAATGGTCCACCGGCTTCGGCGGATTGTCTGAATTGGGTTGTACATACTTCGCGTTATTGGCGCTGTCTGCCGGTGTCACGTAACCGGTGTCGCCGGGCTTCGTGCTGTCGTTGTTGATCGTATCGGCGCCCGAAGGTTCTTTTTCGGGGCCGCTGCAGGCGGCCATCGCGCCCAAACACAATACCATGCATACATATTTCATAGCTTCCATTTTTTAGCAATGGGCATAACCCAATAGCCAGTAGATGATAAAGAATACGGCGATGGTGCCCAGGCAGCCGCCGCCCCATTTGTAAGCGCCATAACCGGCAATAAGGGTT
>JBDHYM010000049.1:0-16386 GCA_039811405.1 Flavihumibacter sp.
GATGCTGATACCGAGGATAATAAGGATTTTTTTAACCATGTCTTTTTGTTATAAATAACTATGCCGTTATTTTCTGTTTACAATTAACGTTAAATTGTCGGCACTGTTGTGAACTTCCATCACCATGAGACGAATTCCGGTTTTTGTTTTGTTTTTTCTGCTGGCCGCGGCCGCTGCGGCGCAGGATATTAAAAAAATGTCCATTGCCGAACTGGAGCAATACATGCTGACCAGCCGGCGGCCCATGGTTATCAATTTCTGGGGTACCTTCTGCAAACCCTGCGTGGAAGAGCTGCCGGCCATATTGTCTGCCGCGGCTGCCTACCCGGGTATCGAACTGGTGCTGGTAAGTCTCGACCTGCCCGACTACTACCCTGACCGGTTAAAAATATTTGTGGAGAAGAACAGGTTCCAGCCTGCCACCCATGTTTGGCTGAATGAAACGGATGCCGATGTTTTTTGTCCGCGCATCGATAAGAACTGGTCGGGCGCCATCCCTGTTACCCTGTTCGTGAATACGTCGGCGAATTACCGGCAGTTCATCGACCGGCCAATGACGGTCGCCGACATCCGGGCGTCATACCTTGCGCTTGATGCCACAACCCACTGAGCGGCTTTCGGTAACCGATACCGGCTGCCCCGATAACATTTCGTCGATGGCCACTTTCAAATGCTGACGGCTGATCTTGGCGGGGTCGGCCGGGCTGTCGTCCATCGCACCGCGATATACCAGCTTTCCCTTGCCGTTGAACAGGAATACCTCGGGGGTGCGGGAGGCGCCGAAAGCATCGGCCAGTTCATTGTTGCTATCCACTGCATACGGCCACTGGTAGCCCTGCGCGCTGGCATAAGCCTGCATGGCTTTGTACGATTCGTCGCCCGAACGGCTGCCTTCGTTTGCATTTAATAGGATAAAGCCGAGGCTTTTTTGTGCGGCGTAGGCGCCCACCTGCCGGGTTCTTTCCTGGTTCTTGATCACGTATGGACAGGTATTGCAGGAGAACATCACCAGCAGCCCCTGGTTTGTCTTAACGTCGTTCAGGCTGAGTATTTTGCCGGAAACATCTTTCATTTTAACGGCAGCCGCGGGAATCGGAGAGCCGATCGGCAGGGGATCGACCGGTGCATGAAAAGCGATTCCCGTCAGGCCGATCAACAGCAGGCATACAAAAGATTTCATACGATCATTTTTGGATGTCCCTATAAAGTTCGTCAAAAATGCCGAGATCAGGAAGCGTGGTTTTGCTCGTACTTTTCCCGTTGCTCGGCCATGATCTTCAGCGAATGAATGCTGACATTCAACTCATAACCAATCAATAATACGAGCGAGCTGATATAGATCAGCAGCATCAGGATCAGCAGGGTGCCGATGGAACCATATATTTTGTTAAAGTTATTGAACTTGTTCACCCATACGGTAAACAGCAATACGGTAACGATGATAAGGCCGGTGGCCAGAATGGTGCCGGGCGACGAAAGTTGCCATCGTTCATGCACAGACGGCACATACTTGTAAATAATCGCGATGCTGTAGTACACGAGGGCGATGATCAGCACCCAGCGCAGGTTGGGCACCAGCCACCGGATAGCCGGTGTATTGATGGCCAGCCGGTCGAGCATCCAGGTCAGGATATTGCCCTGCGCCAGCATCAGCACTATTGCGCACAAGATCAGTGCAATGATAACGGTGGTGATCCGGATGGCCATCCACCTTTTCTCAAAGAAATTCCGCGAGGCTGAATACAGCAGTGATTTGTTAAACGTGCGCATAATGCCCAGCACCGCATTCGACGCATAGAATACCGCCACCAGGAAACCGAAGGAGAGCAGGCCCGAGCGGGGCGTTTCCAGGAAATCCTGGAGGAAGTCTTTCACCAGCAGGTAGGTATTGTGGTTCGGGGTGAGATCTTTGGTTAGCACCAGCAGCTCTTTCGACAACTGTTTCGAAAAGGGCATATAGGGAATAAGCGTACAAAGAAAGATGGTAGCCGCGGGAATGGCCATCAGCAGGTTGAACGAGATCGCCGCCGCCCGGTCGTTCAGGCCCACTTTCTGCACCTGCTGCACGAAAAACCTGGCCACATCATACAGTGGCACCCCTTCGAAGCCTGGCAGCACGATCTTTTTACTGCGGCTGATGACGAAGCGAACGGGCAGGCTGTCTCGTATAATTCTTTCCAGTTTTGTCATATCAGCGCAGGCTGTCGGCCGTAGCTTTTGCTTTCATCAGTGAATCAAGAAAGGCCCGGTATTGTTTGGCCAGTTTCAGGTGTTCCTGGTAGTCGGGCGCAAAATCGTGCGCGCCGGAAAAACCAGGTTTGGCAACAAAGAAAAGATAATTCGTTGAAGGCGCCTGCAGTACGGCGTCGATGGTGGTTTTCTGGGGCGTGCAGATAGGGCCGGGGGGAAGCCCGCTTACCCGGTACGTATTGTAGGGCGATTCCACCTGCAGGTGTTTCTCGTAAATCCGCTTGAGGCCGAAGTTGCGGAGCGCAAATTTTACGGTGGGGTCGGCGCCGAGCCGCATGCCTTTGTTGAGCCGGTTGATATATACGCTGGCGATATTGCCCATCTCTTCGCGGCGGTTTGTTTCTTCGTCAACAATGGAAGCGAGGATCGATACCTGCGTGGGGCTCAGCCGTTGCGCGGCCGCCTGCTGCAGGCGGGTGTCGTTCCAGAACTGGCGATAGGCCTGGTGCAATTTTCCCATCACTGTGGCGGGATTGATATTCCAGTAAAACGTATAGGTATCGGGCAATACGCCTGCCATTATGGTGCTGCTGTCGAATCCCCAAGCGCGCAGGCTGTCGTTGTTATTCAGGTAGGAAATGAACGCGAGGCTGTCGAACTCGAACTTGCGCCCTGCCAGGCCGGCAAAATCTTCTTTGGTGCGCAGCTTGGTGATGACCAGGTTAACCGGTTCCTGGCGACCATTGCGCAGCATGCGTATCACCGACAGCAGGCTGCCGCCCCGGTGAATGGCGTACCGGCCTGCTTTCAGCCGGGCGGGATAGTCGAGGCGCCGGGCAACCAGGTCGAAAACAGCCGGGTGGCTGAAGACACCATCGTCTTTAATGCGGGTAAGCAATTGTGCATAACCCGAACCGGTCGGTATCTCCAGGTAATAGGTCTTCTTATCGAAACTGGTGGCGGGACCCAGCAGCAGCCAGGCAACAATGGCGGCAGCTGCAATGACAACGATAACCGCCGGGAGAACAAATTTTTTCACCGGATTATTTTCCATCACAAAATACAGCTTCCGGCTTCCCTGGCAAAGCGCCCGGGGAACGATCTGCTAAAAAGTAAAGAAACTGCCAGGCTTGCCGCGTGCAGGCATATGTGCCGGCGCTTAAGGCTGGGGGGCGGGTGCGGCCGGCTGCTGCTGCGCGGGTTGAACCGGCTGTGCATCGGGTGTGGTGGCCGGGGCTGTTACCGGTACCGTAGCGGCCGGTTTGGTATTCAATTGCTCGATCAGGTTATTGGAGCGGCTGCCGCTCGGGCGAATAAAAAAGGCCGAAAACAGGCACAGCAGGCCCACTACGGCTGAAAAGATCCAGGTGCCTTTTTCCAGTACGTCGGTGGTTTGTTTTACCCCCATGAACTGGTTGCCGAGACCACCCACATTCCCTGCCAGTCCGCCGCCTTTGGGGTTCTGCACTAATATGATGAAACCCAGGATAACACTGGCCAGCAACACAAGTATGAAGAAAAGGATGGTCATCTCAATCTTTTTTTAATTGTTCAATCCGGGACGCAAAATAAACGGATTTGTGCGGATAGGCCAAACTTAATTTATGGTATATATCAATGGCTTTTGCAATATTTCCCTGCTTCACCAGCACTTCAGCCATGGTTTCGGTGGTCACTTCCTGGGGTCGGATGGAGCCGGCGGCCATCGCCACCACCTGCTCGCCCCCGCGGGTCGTTTCCAGCAGCTTTTCTTCCATCCGGGCCTGGGGCAGCCTTTTCATGCTGCGGATCCAGTCGGTGAAGCTTTTCATTTGCCGTCCCAGTTTATCGTCGGCCGGCAGTTCATTGCTCAACCGTATGCCCTGCGAGGCAAAATAGTCGATGGTATGATAGGGCTCGAAAAGCGGCTGGTCGCCGGTCTCGGGCCTGACGTCTTTCAGGCCGGGGATCGGGATGGGTGATTCCCGCAGCAAAACAGCCATTCGCAGCTCGTCGTCCGCTTCCGGCAGCGCTTCGGGTTCAGCGGCCGGCTGTTCCGTTACAGCTTCTTCCGGTACAGTTTCGTCGGGTATGACTGTTTCTTCCGGCACATCTTCTGTTTCGGGAAGATTCCATTCATCGGAGGTGATATTGGCAACGATATAGTCGGAAGGTTCATTTTCTAACACCGCCGTTTCAGTGGCAGGCGCTTCTTGATCATGCGTTTCGGCCGAAAGATTCCATTCATCAGCGGTAACATTCGCAATGACATAATCGGCGGGCTCCTCTTCCGACACGGCCGTTTCTGCTGCAGGAAGGGGTTCTGGCGTTGCCGTTGCTGCCATCGGCGCTTCTTCAGTGATGGTCACTTTTCCCACCAGCGGGATATCCTCTTCTTCGGCATCGGGGTTGACAGCACCGGTAACAACCGGAATGGCCGGCAGGGTAGTGGGCGTGCCATACCCGTCGAGCACCGCCTGCAACAGGAAGGGGTTCGGAAAATACAGGCTGCATTTTTCCCATTGGATCGACTGGCCGGGATCGTTTTCCTGCTGCATTTTTTTCAGCAGCAGCAACTGCAGGGTGGAAGCGTAAGGATACTTCTCCACCGCCCGCCTGATATCGGCCTGGCTGACATTCTCCAGCACCGGCTGCCTGAAATAAAAGGGGATGGTTTTAGCGAGCATAGTTCCGTTTACCAGTTCGAAAAGATACGGTTAAAAATCTCATCAGCGAGGTTACGGATGATATTATCACTCAACTGCGCCTCGGCCGCCTGCAACGACAGGTTGGCATCGAAGTCGAAATTACGGGTAATCGACTGCGGGTCCTTATATGATTTGCTTTCATCTTTCCGGTTATGGAACATGATGGCGACGGTAACATTCAGGCGGTTCGATGCCGTTTGCCGGTTTGATGAGATACCCGAGGTCGTAACCGAATAATCAGTGATGGTAGCTGAAATCTCATAATCGGCATCGTCGCCCTGGATCTGTGTGAGCCTTGTTTGGCTCATCACCTTCTGGCGAAGCTTGTCGGTCAACTGCGGACTCAACTGCGGGTTCACATACCGCGCTTTGTTGTCGATATAATTGATGCGAACCGTTTTGACATCGGGCGGAATAGAAACGTCTTTGAATGAATAGCACCCCCAAAACAGCAGCATCGCCGCCAGTATCACCGGCCACTTAGTCGTTGATGTCATACTCCTTCAGTTTTCGGTAAAGGGTTCTTTCGCTGATGCCGAGATCAGATGCGGCGTCTTTGCGTTTGCCTTTGTGCTTGCGCAGCGCTTTCAGGATAAGCTCCTTTTCCTTGTCCATGATATTGAGCGATTCTTCCACCTCTTCGTGCTCGTGAATGTCGTCGTGCGGCATCAGCACCGCTGCGGGTGGCTGGTGATAGATGGCCGGCGCGGTTACGGCCGGTTGCAATTCGACCGCCGACGGATACTCGCGCAGCAGGCTGTCTTTGGTATATGCGGCCGCAGCAGCGGCCTCACCGGGATTCTGGAGAATTTCGACGAACATTTTTTTCAGCTCCGTAACATCTTTTTTCATGTCGAAAAAAAGCTTGTACAGCAGCTCCCGCTCGTTGGCGAATTCACTTTGCGCATGGCCGTTGCCGTTAGGGATCACCATTGGCAGCCGGTTGTTTGTATGTTCGGGCAGGAAAGGCCGCAGCGCCGCGGCCGAGAGGTGCTTGTCGGTCGACAGCACCGATACCTGCTCGGCGATGTTCTTCAGCTCGCGTACATTGCCGGGCCAACTGTAAGCCATCAGCGCCTGCCGCGCGTCGTCGTCGAGTTGCACCGGCGCCGACTTGTACCGTTCGGCGAAATCGACGGCAAATTTCCGGAACAGCAGGGGAATATCTTCTTTGCGGTCGCGCAGCGACGGCACCCTGATCGGCACCGTGCTCAGGCGGTAGTAGAGGTCTTCCCTGAACTTTCCTTTTTGGGTGTATTCCAGCAGGTCTTTATTGGTGGCGGCGATCACGCGCACGTCGGTCTTTTGCACTTTGGAAGAGCCCACGCGAATGAACTCGCCGGTTTCCAGCACGCGCAGCAGCCGTGCCTGGGTGCCCAGGGGCATCTCACCGATCTCGTCGAGGAAAATGGTGCCGCCGTTAACGGTTTCGAAATACCCTTTCCGGCTGTCGACCGCGCCGGTAAAGGCGCCTTTCTCATGACCGAACAATTCCGAATCGATGGTGCCTTCGGGAATGGCGCCGCAGTTGACGGCGATGAACGGGTTGTGCTTTCGCGCCGACAACGAGTGGATGATCTGGGAGAACGCTTCCTTACCCGATCCGCTTTCCCCTACGATCAATACGGTCAGGTCGGTATTCGCCACCTGCACAGCCACATTCAGCGCATGGTTGAGGGCGGGCGAGTTGCCGATAATACCAAATCGGTTCTTAATGCTTTGAAGCTCCATGAATACTATTTAATGTTGGGCGGCAACAGCTCACCCAGCAGGGTCGCCTGTGTAAAACCGGTTACTTTTACCATAACATAGTCGCCCTTTTTTTGTTCCGGCGATGTTTTGGGAAATACGATCACTTTGTTCTGGGTACTGCGGCCCATCCATTCATCGTGGCTGCGTTTGCTTTCGCCTTCTATCAATACTTCGAAAACCTTGGCTACATCGGCCTGGTTGCTTTCGCGGCTGAGCCGTCCCTGCAGGTCAACAATCTCCGCAAGGCGCGCTTTTTTTACGGCTTCCGGCACATCGTCGGTATAACGGCGGGCCGCCAGCGTACCCGGGCGTTCGCTGTAGAAATACATATAGCTGAAGTCGAGCCTGCTGTATTCCATCAGGTCGAGGGTTTGGCGGTGGTCTTCATCGGTTTCGGTACAGAAGCCTGCAATGATGTCTGACGTAATGCCACAATCGGGCAGGAGCTCCCTGATGCGGTTTACTTTTGCCATATACCATTCACGCGTGTAGGTGCGGTTCATCAACTGTAGCACCCGGGTGCTGCCGCTTTGCATCGGGAGATGGATATACCGGCAGATATTGGGGTATTTCAGCATGCTGTGCAGCACTTCATCGGTAATATCTTTCGGGTGCGAGGTGGAAAAACGAACGCGCAGCAGGGGATGGATGGCAGCGACTCTTTCCATCAGCGCCGCGAATGAAACGGAGCGCTCCGACTGCTCGTCGAAATAATGATAGCTGTCCACGTTCTGCCCCAGGAGGGTGATATCGCGAATGCCGTCTTCAAAAAGCTGCCGGCATTCGTTTACGATGCTGCCGGCATCGCGGCTTCTTTCGCGGCCGCGGGTGAACGGCACCACGCAGAATGAACACATATTATTACAGCCCCGCATGATGCTGACGAAACCGGTTACCCCGTTGCTGTTCAGCCTTACGGGCGAAATATCGGCATAGGTTTCATCGCGGCTCAGCAATACGTTGACGGCTTTTTGTCCGGCGCCGGCTTCTTCGATCAGGGCGGGCAGCGAGCGATAGGCGTCGGGCCCCACCACCAGGTCTACCAGTTGCTCTTCTTCCAGCAGCTTGCTTTTCAGCCGTTCGGCCATGCAGCCCAGTACTCCCACCAGCATGCCGGGCCTGTTCTTCTTGGCCTTGCGGAATTCGGCCAGCCGCTTGCGAACGGTCTGTTCGGCCTTTTCGCGAATAGAGCAGGTGTTCAGCAATACCAGGTCGGCTTCTTCGGGCAGCTTGGTGACGCCATAGCCTTTCTCGCGAAGGATGGAAGCGACGATCTCGCTATCGGCGAAGTTCATGGCGCAGCCATAACTCTCAATGTAAAAATGCCTGGTGGCGCGAGTGGTCGAAGCAGCGGGAGCGGTATATACCTCGCCTTGCCTGCTTTCGTCGTGCTTTTCCAGCGCCAGGGGTTCCATCATAATCCTGCATTTAGGCTGCAAAAATACCGGTTTTGGCCCATACGTGCCAAATTGACAGGATGAATTACGGCAGGCTGGTGATCGGGTCCGATTTCCGCCTACCAAAGCGGGGCGTGCTGGTAATAGTTCAGTATTTTAATGCGTAACACGTATTCGTACCTGGCATTGATCAGGCTGATATTCGAGCGGTCGACGTTGTTTTTGGCGGTGAGATAATCCACCGAATTGACCACGCCTTCATTGAACCGCGCCTCGGTGATGCGGAACGACTCGCCGAAAGCGGCGGTTTGCTGCAGCAACACGTTGAAACGGTTATAGGCGGCATTCATATTCAGGAAAGCCTGTTCCACCTGTTGCTGCAACTTTATTTTGGCGTTGTTTTCCACCAGGTTGCTGTTCTCCAGGTCCAGCCTGGCTTTGGCTACTTTGTTGCGGGTGCTCAGGTAGTTGAAAATGGGCACGCGTATGTTCAGGTTCAGGTTGGTGCTGTAGTTGTTTTTGAACTGGTTGCCGTAGGCGATCTTATTGTCGCTGTACTGGCTTACCGGCATATATACCGGCTCTTTCACACCGCCTACCAGCACGTACTGGTTTGTTTGCTGGTCGCTGACCGACAGCAGGGTGGAAGTGGCGGCCGCGCTGGAATAGTTGGTGTATAATCCCGCATTCAGGCTCACGGTGGGCCAGTACTGGCCTTTAACGGCTTTCAGCGCAAAGCCGGCGCTCTCCTTTCGTGTGCTGGCTGCTTTTACGATGGGCAGCTCGTGCAGCGCCTGCTGGTAAACCGAGTCGGCGTTTCCGGAAAATTTGGCCAGCAGCTCGTCGTTGGAGATTCTTTCTAACTGCAGGCTGGCATTGTAAGGAATATTCATCAACTGCGCCAGGCCAAGCCGGGCTGATTCCAACTGGTTACGGGTATTTACCAGCGTTACCTGGTCGCCCGCCAGTTGTCCTTTCAGGTCGAATAGCTGCGAAGGCGGAATAGCGCCCTCATCGTTCAGTATGGCAAGTCTTTCCACCTGCTTCTGGCTGAGGTTGACCTGGTTTTGTACCTGCACCAACTGGTCTTCGGCAGCCAGCACCTGCAGGTAGGCGTTGATCACGTTCAGCGTCAGCATGTCTTTGTTCAACTGCACGTCGAGTTGTCCGGCAGCGGCTGAGAGACGGTATTGCTTTACCGCGTTAATGGCCGACAGCCCGTTGAACAGCGACACACCGCTGAAAAGGCCATAGTTGGCATAGCTGATGTTCTGGTTGAGGTAGGCGTTGGAAAAAGGATCGATGCTGCGGCCCTGGTTCAGGCCATGCTCTACATTGCCGTTCAGGTTGGGTAACAGATTGGTTTTTGCCTGCCGGTAATCGATCTGGCCCGATGCAGCGAGCAGCTCCGCCTGTTTGAGCTCCAGGTTGTTTTTAAGCGCCAGCTCTACGCATTGCTGCAGGCTGAAGCTGCCGGCACTGTCTGACTGCGCTTGGCTGGGGGCAGGAAAAACGATGGTCGCCAGGCAGCACAATACGCCACCCATCACTGTCACGATATTCTGTTTCATGGATTATTCTATTAATGGGGGTGTTCAATACGGCCGTCGAGCAGGTTGATGATCCGGTGGCCATAAGCGGCATTTTTTTCGGAGTGGGTTACCTGCACAATGGTAACGCCATCCTCTTCATTCAGCTTTTTAAACAACTCCATGATTTCTTCTCCCTGCTTGGAGTTGAGATTGCCGGTGGGTTCGTCGGCCAGCAGCAGCTTGGGCTTGCTGATCAGCGCGCGGGCGATGCCGACCAGTTGCTGCTGACCACCTGAAAGCTGGCTGGGAAAAAGGTCTTTCTTGCCCACGATCTGGAACCGGTCGAGCATATCGCCCACCAGTGCTTTTCTTTCGGCCGATTTGGTATCGTGGTAAAGCAGGGGCGTTTCGATGTTTTCATACACGGTCAGCTCATCAATCAGGTGATAGGCCTGGAAAACGAAGCCGATATACTGCTTGTACAATTGGGAGCGCTGCTTTTCTTTCATGAGGTGCACCTGTTCGTGCAGGAATTCGTATTTGCCTTCATTGGCGTCATCGAGCATGCCGATCACATTCAGCAGGGTCGATTTACCCGAGCCGGAAGGCCCCATGATCGACACAAATTCTCCTTCGGCAATCTGCAGGTTGACGTCTTTCAGCAGAAAAACGCGGGCGCCGCCGTTGGTCACCCATTTTGAAATATGTTCCAGTTTGATCATACTAAATCTGTTTGCGCTTTTATCATTCCGACCGCAGGCTTTTCACGGGATTCGCCAACGCTGCTTTTATCGCGTTGTATCCGACCGTGGCTATCGCGATGGCTGCTGTAAGCAGGCCGGTAAGGGCGAAGAGCCACCACTCGATGGCGGTGCGATAAGGATAGGATTGCAGCCAATGATGCATGCAATACCACGCGATCGGCGCGCCGATGAGAAAAGAAATGCCTATCAGCTTGAGAAAATCTTTTGTCAGCAGGCTTGTAATAGAACTTACCGAGGCGCCCAATACTTTCCTTACCCCGATCTCTTTGACGCGCGTGGCCGTCATATAGGCGGCCAGCCCGAACAGGCCCAGGCAGGAAATAAAAATGGTGAGCGCAGCAAAGTAGGCCGATAGTGTGGCTATCCGCTGTTCGTTGGCAAATTTCTTATCGTATTCCTCGTCTGTGAAATGGTATTCGAAGGGAAACTGCGGGTTGTATTTTTTGCAGATGGCTTCCATTTTTTTCAGGCTGGCGGCAACGCTGTTTTTGTTGTTCAACTTAACATGGATCACATTGAACCATCTTTTGGCACCTTCCACCACCATGGGTTTGGTGGGGTAGTAGGGTGAGCCGAGAATAAAGTCTTTGAAAACGCCCACAATATGAAATTCCATGTCCCCGTCTTTAACGATGCGGCCCAGCGGATCTTTAAAGCCCATTGTTTTCAAGGCCGATTCGTTCAGCAGCATGGCCGTCGAGTCTGTGGGGTATTTTGAGAGATCGAAATCGCGGCCCATCACCATGGTGAGTCCTGCGGTAACCGCCAGGTTTTCGTCGGCTGAAAACCGGTCGAAATCGGTTTTATCGTCGGGCGATTTTCCGTCCCAGAAAATGCCCCAGGTATCGCTCCAGTTTTGTGTTAAGGGAGAGGATGTTTTGGTAACCGACGCGGCTGCGCCCGACTGCAGCAATTCCTGGCGGATGAGCAGGTAATTCTTGTCCATGTCTCCGGTCATGAACATATAGGTAAGCCCGGCCTTGTCGTACCCTGTCTGCCTTTCCTGGGCATATTGCAGTTGTTTCCGGATCACGATGGTGCTTAGAATGAGCATGATGGCAACGCTGAACTGGGTTATCACCAGCAATTTGCGGGGCGTAATCAGGGCATTTATTTTCCGGAACGTGCCTTTCAACACACTCACCGGCCGGAACGACGACAGGTAAAAGGCGGGATAGCTTCCGGCAACCACGCCTGTCAGCACGATAGTACCCAGCAACAGGAGCCAGAACGCCGGCTCTCCGAAGGGCAGCCGCATGGTCTTTTCCGCCAACCGGTTAAAGCCGGGCAGGCTGAGCACAACGATCAGTACGGCCAGCAGTCCCGCGATAAAAGCGATCATCACCGATTCGCCGAGAAACTGCCCCACCAGGTGACCGCGCAGGGCGCCCGCCACTTTCCGGATGCCCACTTCTTTCGCTCTTTTTTCAGACCGGGCAGTGCTCAGGTTCATGAAATTGATGCAGGCGATCAGCAGAATGAGAATGGCAATGGTGGCAAATATGCGAACGTACACGATAATACCCCCGGTTTCTTTTCCGCTTTCGAAGCTGGAATACAACCGCCAGCGGCTCATCGGGTAGAGAAACATCTGCCAGTTCGGATCTTCTTTATCGTACCGGGGCTTGAGCACTTTCATTTTCGCGTTGGCCGATGCCGGCGATGCGTTCGCTTTCAGCAGCACATAATTGCGAACAGAGTTGTTGCCCCAGTAAGCGTCGTCGTCGCCGTCGGTGCGCAGATCGGCCCACGGAAGCAGGTATTCAAACTGGAAACGGGAGTTGGCGGGTGGTGTGGCGGCCACACCGGTAATCTTTTTTTCCTTGCGGTTATCGATCCTGACCGTTTTCCCCAATACATCGGTGCTGCCGAAAAGGCTTCTGCCGAGGTCTTCCGTTACCACTACACCCAACGGGTCCATCAGTGCCGTAACCGGATCTCCTTTCAGCAGGGGAAAGCTGAATACCTGGAGAAAGGTGGAATCGACCGTTTGGCCGCTGGCATTAATTTTTTTCTCGCCGACCGCGAATTGGATACGCTGTGGCCAGGCCGCCCGTGTGGTCGTTTCTACTTCGGGCAGGTCTTTCTGGATGGCAGCCGCCAGCACTTTGGGCGTGGTATTCCAGGCATGCAGCTCACCGCTGAAGCTGGCCAGGTTCCAGGCTTCATATATCCGGTCTTTTTTTTCATGGAACTGCTCATAGGTCACTTCGTCGTATATCCACAAAAAGATCAGGATGGCGCTGGCCATGCCAATGGCAAGTCCCGTTATATTGATCGCTGAAAATCCTTTGTTCTTCAAAAGGTTTCTGCATCCGATTTTCAGGTAATTGAACAGCATTGCAACAAATTTTATTCAGCGCCTTCGCTTTTTTATACCATGATGTTTTCCATCACCGTTTGCCCGTCGAGCATACGGATAATACGGTGGCTGTACCGGGCATCGTGCTCGCTGTGCGTCACCATCACGATGGTCGTTCCCTGCTCGTTAAGGTCGGTCAGCAGTTGCATTACCTCGTTGCCGTTGCTGGAGTCGAGGTTACCCGTGGGCTCATCGGCCAGGATCAGCTTGGGATTGTTGACCACGGCGCGGGCTACCGCCACGCGTTGCTGCTGGCCACCCGATAGCTGCTGGGGGTAGTGGTTGCGGCGGTGCATGATCACCATTTTGTCGAGTACTTCTTCCACGATCTTTTTTCGTTCTGCGGCCTTAACGCCGGTATAGATCAGCGGTAGTTCAACGTTCTCGAAAACGGTAAGCTCGTCGATCAGGTTAAAGCTTTGGAACACGAACCCGATATTGTGCTTTCGCAGATCGGCTCGTTTTCTTTCGTTGAATTTGGCCACTTCGATGCCGTTGAAGAGAAAGCTGCCGGCATCGGGGTCGTCGAGCAAGCCCAGGATGTTCAGCAAGGTGGATTTGCCGCAGCCGGAAGGGCCCATTACCGCCACAAATTCACCCTCTTTTACTTCGATGGAAAGCTTATTGAGGGCAACGGTTTCCACTTCTTCGGTACGATAGTACTTTTCCAGATCAGTGATCTTGATCATATAGTTGGTTTATTAAATTAAGATTGTATCAATACCAGCAGGGCAGAAGCGGGCAGGTCTGCTACCGCAGGCAATTTCTTCTCGGCGGTCAGCTCCGGCTTCGTTGCTTTCTGTTCGCAGCCAGGCCGGGTTTGCCCGCCGCTGTGACCGGTGACCGATGCCAGCATGCAAGCTGCGCAAACCACCAACCCCCTGTATATTTTCTGTTTCATACAATGATTGATAATGTTGTTGTATGGTTATGGTTTTTTCAATACCAGCTCCTGTATATTGCCGTAATTCTCATAGCTGCTGGTGATGACCTTGTCGCCCGGCTTCAGTCCGTTCAGCACTTCATAGTTGTCGGGGCTATTCATACCCAGTTGGATATCGATCTTGTAGGCGATGGTGCCTGCATCGTTCAGTTTAAATATCCAGTTGCCGCCGGTTTGCTGGAAGAAACCGCCCTTGGGCAGCAGGATGGCCTGTTTCTCTTCGCTCAGGGCAAGCCGTATCTGCAGGGTTTGCCCGCGGCGTATCTTCGGCACTTCGCCTTCAAATTCCATGTCCACCTGGAAGCGGCCGTTGGTTACCTGCGTGTACACTTTTTTGATGACAAGGGTATAGGTTTTTCCCGGCATGTCATAGGTGCCTTTCAGGCCGATGAAGATGCGGGTGATATAGTGCTCATCAACGTCCACGCGTACTTTATATCCGTCGAGCACATCGAGTTGGCCCAGGCGCTCGCCTTTGTTTTTCGATTGGCCAATTTCTGCATCGAGAGAAGTTAGCTGACCGTCGACCGGCGCCCGAACGATCAGGTCGCCCACCTTGTGCCGCATCAGTTCCAGCGCATTCGCCATACGGGTATAAGACTGCTGCATTTGGGTAAGCTGCTGCCGGCTGCTGATGGAATCTTTGTGCATGATATCGGCTGTCAGCTCCTTTCTTCTTTTCTGGTAGTCGTACAGGTTGGCCGACGAAGTGTAGTCTTGCGAGCCGATCGCTTTTTGCTTGTACAGTTTGGCATTTACGTTGTACACGCGCTCGGCTTCTTTCAGGGAATTGTCTACCTCGGCCATCTGGTTCAGGCGGTTGATGGTGTTCTGGTCGGCATTGTTCTTGGCGATCTGCATCTGGGTCAGTACGTTGAATACCTGTGTTTCCTGGTTCGACAGGCTGAGCTCGAGATCGGTATTGCTCAGCTTGAGGATCGGCTGGCCTTTTTTCATGATCTCACCGTCTTCCACATAACGTTGTTCTACGCGGCCACCTTCGGTGGCATCCAGGTAGATGGTGGTTTTAGGTAATACGATGCCGTTCACCGGTATGTTTTCCTGGAATATGCCTTTGGTGACTTCGCTGATGGTGATGCGGTCGGTATCAACGTTCAGGCGGCTCTTGCCCGAGGTGAAGTAAAAGCTGCCGACAATCAGGGCAACCAGCGCAGCGATGCCGCCGATTGTCAGTATTCTTCTTGTTGACCATTTCTTTTTTTCAATAACTCTGTCCACTGTGTTGTTGTTTTGATCCTGTAACGATTGACTGCTATATGCTAAACCCCGTGCCATAAATACAAACAGCAGGTAATCAATAAGTTAAAGTGGCCTGCTGTTTTTTACTGTTCGCTTTTGATACAGTCACTGTCCGCTTTTCACCCGTCGGGTGCCACCCGACGGGTGAAAAAAAATTACCTAACATTGCAGGCAATTGTTATGACGTTAAAAAATGCTTCCATTCTCGTTGTTGACGACGACACGGATGTACTCACCGCCGTCAGGCTGCTGCTGAAAACAGAAGCCAAAGAAGTTGTGACGGAGAAGAACCCACAATTGTTACACCAGTTGCTGGGTGCGCGTAAATTCGATGTGATCCTGCTCGACATGAATTTTACGAGCTCGATCAATACGGGCAACGAAGGGCTATTCTGGCTTCGCAAGATCAGGGAACTGAAATCAGAGGCCGCCGTGATCATGATTACGGCGTATGGCGATGTTGACCTGGCGGTCCGGTCGTTGAAAGACGGTGCTTCCGACTTCGTGGTGAAGCCCTGGCACAACGACCGGCTGATCGGCACCATCAAGGAAGTACTGAAAAAGAAAGAGGGCATTTCGCCGGCCGCCGAGCCCATTGCCGGCAATATTATCGGCGCCGAACTGCTGGGCGAATCGGAGATCATGAAAGCCATCTTCTACAAGGTGGAGAAAATTGCGCCCACCGATGCCAATATACTGATACTGGGTGAGAACGGAACAGGCAAAGACCTGGTGGCGAAGGCCATTCACCAGTACTCATTGCGGGCCTCGAAACCATTCGTTAAAGTAGATGTAGGCGCGCTGACCGATTCGCTGTTTGAAAGCGAGTTGTTCGGTCACAAAAAAGGCGCTTTTACCGATGCCCGTGAAGACCGGGCCGGGCGTTTCGAAGCGGCGAATGGCGGTACCATCTTTCTCGACGAGATAGGAAATATCAGCCTGCAGCAGCAGGCCAAACTGTTGTCGGTGTTGCAGAACCGGCAGGTGATCCGCATCGGCTCCAATACGCCGGTTCCCATCGACGTTCGGCTGGTCTGCGCTACCAACCTGCCCATTGCCGAGCTCGCCAATGAAAGCCGCTTTCGGAAAGACCTGATCTACCGGATCAACACCGTAGAGATCATTATGCCGCCGCTGCGGAAAAGAGGAAAGGACATCATACTGCTCGCCAACCATTTCAACCAGCTCTACAGCAGAAAATACCTGAAACCGCTGCTGCGTTTCGATGAGGCGGCCGTGGAAAAGCTGCTGCAATATCCTTTCCCCGGGAACGTGCGCGAATTGCAATACACCATCGAGCGGGCGGTGATCATGGCCGAAGGCGACCAGCTAAAAGCCGCCGACCTGTTGTTCTCGCCCATTGAATTCGCTACCGAATCGAGCGAGGAGCCAGATGAAATGAAGCTGAGCGCCATAGAAAAAAATACCATTCTCAAAGTGATCGAAAAGCACAACGGGAATATCACCAAAGCCGCCCGGGAACTGGGTTTGACACGTAC
>JBDHYM010000050.1:0-16376 GCA_039811405.1 Flavihumibacter sp.
CCCAGGTTAAGGAGATTATCTCGTTCAGCAGGGAGGAAGCGTTGCGACTGGGAAATGACTTTATCGGTACGGAGCACCTGCTCCTGGGGCTGATAAGGGAAGGCGACAATACCGCAGTCCGTATTTTGAAAAGTTTTAATGTGGACCTGTATGAACTGAGGAAGGAAGTGGAGCTGGCGGTGAAAGACAAGACCGGGAAAAACATAGCGAACATCAACAGCCTGCCGCTTACAAAGCAGGCTGAAAAAGTGATCCGCGTAACCGTGCTTGAAGCCAAGGCGCTGAAGAGCCCCACGGTAGAGACCGAACACCTGATGCTCAGTATCCTCAAGAACAAGGAAAACATCGCTACCCAGATACTCAACCAGTTTGATGTTGACTACGACCTGTTCCGCAACGAGCTGGGCGTAGTGAAGAGCAACGACGTGCGCGCCGAGTACCCCGACGAGAACGAAGACGACTACGACGAAGAAAAGAAATACAGCCAGCAGAAATCGAAAGCGCCCGGTAATGCCAAAAGCAAAACGCCGGTGCTCGACAATTTTGGCCGCGATATTACGCGCCTGGCCGAATCGGGATCGCTCGATCCCATCGTGGGTCGCGAAGACGAGATCGAAAGGGTGTCGCAGATACTCAGCCGTCGTAAAAAGAACAACCCTATTTTGATCGGCGAGCCGGGCGTGGGTAAAACAGCGATTGTGGAAGGACTGGCGTTGCGCATTGTGCAGCGGAAAGTGAGCCGCGTGCTGTTCGACAAGCGGGTGATCTCACTCGACCTGGCAGCCCTGGTAGCAGGTACCAAATACCGCGGGCAATTCGAAGAGCGCATGAAAGCCATCATGAACGAGCTCGAAAAGAACCGCGATGTGATCCTCTTCATCGACGAGATACACACCATTGTAGGGGCAGGGGGCGCCAGCGGATCGCTCGACGCCAGCAACATCTTCAAGCCGGCCCTGGCACGGGGAGAGCTGCAATGCATCGGCGCCTCTACGCTCGACGAGTACCGCATGTACATCGAAAAAGACGGCGCGCTCGATCGCCGCTTCCAAAAGGTAATGGTTGATCCGCCTTCGGTAGAGGAGACCATCCAGATACTCACCAATATCAAGAGCAAGTACGAAGACTATCACAACGTTGCCTATAACGACGAGGCCATCGATGCCTGCGTGAAGCTGAGCGACCGCTATATGACAGACCGCCTGCTGCCCGACAAGGCCATCGACGTGCTCGATGAAGTGGGCGCCCGCGTGCACCTGAAGAACATCAATGTGCCCGAAGAGATATTGGACCTGGAGCGCAAGATCGAAGACGTGAAGAACGAGAAGAACCGGGTGGTGAAAAGCCAGAAGTTTGAAGAAGCCGCTTCCCTGCGCGATACCGAAAAACGCCTGCAGGAAGAGCTGGAAAAAGCGAAAAACAACTGGGAAGAAGAAAGCAAGCACAAACGCTATCCCATCACTGAAGAAGATATCGCCGAAGTGGTGAGCATGATGACCGGCATACCGGTGAAGCGTATGGTGCAGGCCGAAAGCGACAAGCTCCGGAAAATGGCCGACGACATGCGGGGCATGGTGATCGGGCAGGACGAAGCCATTAAAAAAGTGGTGAAGGCCATCCAGCGCAACCGCGTTGGCCTGAAAGATCCCAAGAAACCCGTGGGCAGCTTCATCTTCCTGGGCCCCACCGGCGTGGGTAAAACCGAGCTGGCGCGTAGCCTTGCCCGTTATATGTTCGACAGCGAAGACACGCTGATCCGCATCGACATGAGCGAATACATGGAGAAGTTCACCATCAGCCGGCTGATCGGCGCGCCTCCGGGTTATGTGGGTTATGAAGAAGGCGGACAGCTTACGGAAAAAGTACGCCGCAAGCCCTATTCGGTGATCCTGCTCGACGAGATCGAAAAAGCCCACCCCGATATCTATAATATCCTGTTGCAGGTGCTCGACGACGGGCAGTTGACAGACGGGCTGGGCCGCAAGGTCGATTTTAAGAACAGCCTTATCATCATGACGTCGAATATCGGGGTACGCCAGTTGAAAGATTTTGGCGAGGGCGTTGGTTTTGCCACTTCCGCCCGCACGGCTTCGTCTGACGAGAACAACAAGGCGGTGATCGAAAAAGCGCTGAAGCGCACGTTCTCGCCCGAGTTCCTGAACCGGATCGACGACGTGGTCATCTTCAACTCGCTGACCAGGGAGAATATCTTCGAGATCATCGACATCCTGCTCAAAGGCGTTATGAAGCGGCTGAAAAACCTCGGCTTCAACCTGGAGCTGACCGAAGAGGCCAAGACCTTTATCGCCGACAAAGGATACGACGTACAGTTCGGCGCGCGGCCCTTGCACCGGGCGCTCCAGAAATACCTGGAAGATCCGCTGGCCGAAGAGATATTGAACATGACGATCAAGGAAGGGGATGTGCTGATCGCCGACCTCGACAAGGAAGCAAATAAGATCACCTTCCACCTGAAAGAGAACTCCTCGCCGAAAAAGGAAAAATCAGAAGCCTGATCAATCAGATTATCTTATTTTTATAACTGAATCCGGGGCCGCCTTTGAAAGCGGCCCCTTTTTTTATATACCAATACCACCATGAAAAGCGATAGCGAAAAACCGTTTTGGGAGATATTGTTCTTCTGCACGCTGGGGTTGCTGATCGCCACCTGGCTATTGCCGCTGCTGTACTGGAGCAGCCTGCCTGAGCTCATCCCCGTTCATTTCAACGGTCGCGGCGAAGCAGACGGCATGGGCAGCCGGTTCAGCCTCTTCCTGGTGCCAGCCACCGCCTCGGTGCTGTTTTGCCTGCTGGCCTATTTCGGCCGGCGGCCGGTTCTTTGGGAAAAATACCAACTGGCCCTTGCAGGCGTCGATGCCGGCCGGCTGCTCGAAGCGCTCAGCTTTCTGTGCGCGGCCATGTTCTTTTTTTTGCAGTATATGCTGACTGATGCGGCCCGCAGTGCGCGCATGCCGGGGTATTTCTGGATATTCTGGGTATTCATCAGCCTGTTCATCTTCATCGTGCCTGTGCTGCAGGCGCTGCTCATGACCCGGCGCCGGCGGCAATGATTCATGCCGGATAGTTTTTTTCCCGCTTATCTTTACAGCCTATGGCGGCGAAAAAGATCATCATCACCATCGACGGCTGGAGCAGTTGCGGAAAAAGCACGCTGGCCAAGCAACTGGCGAAAAAGCTCAATTACGTGTATATCGACAGCGGCGCCATGTACCGCGCCATTACGCTGTACTTTCTGCGCAACCACATCGACTGGACCGACGAAAAAGAGGTGCACGAGGCATTGGCCGATATCCAGTTGGAATTCCATTACAACGAACACAGCGGCCAGAGCGAAATGTACCTTAACGGTGAAAACGTGGAATACGTGATCCGCGACCTGGTGGTGGCCGAAAAAGTGAGCGAAGTGGCGGCCATCCGCGAAGTGCGCGCTTTTGCTGTGAAGCAGCAACAGGCCATGGGAGCAAAAAAAGGCATCGTGATGGATGGCCGCGATATCGGCACCGTGGTGTTCCCACAGGCCGAGCTGAAAATTTTTATGACGGCCGATAATGCCATTCGGGTGGAGCGACGCTTCAAAGAATTGTATGAAAAGAACCCGAACATCACGCCCGAAGAGGTAAAGAACAACCTGGAAATGCGCGATTATATCGACAGCCACCGGGAGGTGAGCCCCTTGCGCCAGGCCGACGACGCCATTGTGCTCGATAATTCCAATATCGGGATGGAAGAACAACTTAAAATGGCGCTCGCCTGGGTACAAGAAAAAAGATAAAACCACCTGCATGAAAAAATGCCTGCTGGCCGTTATAACGGTCATGTATAGCTGCTGCCTGCTGGCGCAGCTTCCCCAACCCACCGACTATCTTCCGGCTTCTTTTCACAAAGGCCGCCGCGATGCGCTGCGCGCCATGATGCCGCCCCGGTCGGTTGCCGTATTCTTTGCGTCGCCCGAACGGAACTTTTCGAACGATGTGAACTATCGCTACCACGCCAACCCCGACCTGTATTATTTCAGCGGGTACACCGAACCCAATGGATTGCTGCTGGTGTTTAAGGAAAAGCAATCCGCCGGCAGCGCTACGCCGTACGACGAAGTATTGTTCGTTCGCAAAAAAGACGCCCGGAGAGAAATGTACACGGGCAAGCGGCTGGGCACAGAAGGCGCGAAAGAAAAACTGGGTGTGGGCCTGGTGCTCGAAAGCAGCGCGCTTAAACAGTTCCCGGTTGACCTGAAAGCCTTTGACCACATCATTTACGACGGGGTAAAAGACCTGACTGACGACTACACCGCGAACGACGACATATACGACCTGGTCAATGTGTTTAAGGAAAAAGCAGGCTTTGCCGGTTACGACGACCAGGCTGCCGAACAGTACACAAAGCTGGTGGCATACGATTACCTCGCAGAAGATGATTACCGGCCCCGTGTGATCGCCGGCCTGCGCGAATCGGTAAAGCAACGCCCTGCGCTGGCAAACGATTCTCTCTTCACAGCGCTGCTGGCGGCAAAAGATGCGGCCGGCATGCGGGCCGCCTTTGACAAGATCAGAACAGCACGTATCAATACAACGATGTACAACCAGTTCACCAACCGTCTTCGCCAGATCAAAACACCCGAAGAAATGGAGTTGCTGCGCAAAGCCATCGATATATCCAGCCTGGCCCATGTAGAGGCCATGAAAGCAGTAAGACCCGATATGTCTGAACGCGAGCTGCAGGGTGTACAGGAATTCATTCACAAGAAGCTCGGCGCCGAAGACGTGGGCTATGGCTCTATCGTAGGGGCCGGAGAAAACGGTTGTACCCTGCATTATGAAACCAACTCGGCCACGGCGGTAGGCAGGGACATGGTGCTGATGGACGTGGGCGCCGAATACCACGGCTACACGGCCGATGTTACCCGTACTTTCCCTACCAATGGCAAATTCAGCCGCGAGCAGAAACAGATCTACGATATCGTATATGAAGCCCAGGAAGCAGTGTTCGCCATTTGCCGTGAAGGCACCCCGTTCAGGGCCATTGAAGACACCGCCGCTGCCGTAGTGGCCCGCGGGTTAATGAGGCTGGGCATTATCAGCAACCCTGCCGACGTCAGGAAATATTACCCCCATGGCTGTTCGCATTTCCTGGGGCTCGACGTGCACGACAAAGGCGAGTATGATACCCTGAAAGAAAATATGGTCATTACCGTAGAGCCCGGTATCTATATTCCGCCAGGCAGCCCCTGTGATCAAAAATGGTGGCGCATTGCGGTGCGTATCGAAGACGATGTGCGCATCGACAAACAAAAGATGGAGCTGCTCACCAACCTCGCGCCCCGCAAAACGGAAGACATTGAAAAGGTGATGCAGCAGAAAAGCTTTGTCGATGGCCTGAAGATATCGCTGCCCGCACCCAAAAAAGGATTCTGAGCTGGCGCCGGTATTGCAATAACAGCCGATTTGTATTATTCAGGAGCGTCCCAGTGCCTGCTCCAGGTCGCCGATCAGGTCTTCTACATTTTCTATACCTACCGAATAGCGGATCAGGCTTTCGGGAATACCGAGCAACGCGCGTTGTTCTTCCGTCAGTTCCACGTGGCTGGTGGTGCGCGGCGGACCGGCAAGGGTGCTCACGGAGCCCAGGCTGGCCGCCAGGTGCGTGAGCTGCAAAGCAGGCAACACTTTTTGTACCGCGGCAAAACCACCGTGTAACGCAAAGCTCATCATGCCGCCGAAGCCGCGCATTTGCAGCGCCGCCACGCGGTGGCCGGCATGTGACGGCAGCCCGGGATAGAAGACCTGTTTCACTTTTGGGTGCGCCTCGAGGTACTGGGCGATTTGTAAAGCCGAGGCGTTTTGCCGTTCAATACGCAATTCCAGTGTTTTCATGCCGCGTGCGATCATATAGGCGGGATCGGCCTGCAGGCTCGCCCCGTTAATCTCCCTGAACTGGTACACTTTCTGCACCAGCGCCGCCTTGCCGATAAGCAGTCCGCCCATGGCATCGGAATGGCCGCACAAAAATTTGGTGGCGCTGTGCACTACCAGGTCGGCGCCGAGCGATAAAGGCGACTGGTTGATGGGCGTGGCAAAGGTATTGTCGACCACCACAATGGCGCCAACGGCATGCGCCGCCGACGAGAGCCGTGCAATGTCCACGATCTTGAGCGTGGGGTTGGTGGGCGTTTCCAGGTAAAGCAAATCGCAGCCGCGGGCGATGGCTGCTTCCAGTTGTGCATGGTCGGTGGTGTCGCAGAGTTCCACCTCAACGCCATATTGTGGCAGGAAATCGAGAAACAGCCTGCTGGTGCCGCCATAGCTGTCTTTGATGGAGATCACCTTACGGCCGGGGTGCAGGAAGCTGAACAGCGTATTGCTGATCGCCGCCATACCGGTAGAAAAAGCAATGGCCGCTTCACCGCCTTCCAGCACCCTGATCTTCTCTTCCAAAGCGCGCACGGTGGGATTGGTATTGCGGCTGTAAATATAACCTGCTGTTTTGCCCAGCGATACATCCCGCCATTCGTCGAGGTCCTTATAAGAAAAAGCGACACTGTTGTAAATCGGCGTGGTGACGGCGCCGAATGCGTTGAACTGGTCTTCGCCGGCCCATACTGCCTGCGTTCCTTTCCGGTGATGATTATCCATGACTACTGTTTAATGATATTGTCGTAAATGATTTTAGAGATTTTTGCCAGGGTTGTCTTGGCCTCGTCCTGGTCTTCGATGCCGCTCGACAATAACGCAATCGTGTATTGCTGCCCGTTAGGCAGGTAAACGATGCCCGAATCGTGGCGCACGGCGGTAATGGAGCCGCTTTTGCTGGCCACTTCCACCTCCGCGGGCAGTGGTCCGGCAATCACGTCTTTGAAATGCTGGTCTTTCAGAATGGCGATCATCTGGTCGCTCGATGCCCGGTCCACCGCCTTGCCTTTGGCGATCCATTCCATCAGGATCACCAGGTCGTGCGCGGTGGTAACATTGTTCAGCCCTTTTTCATAAGCCTTGTTGTCTTCCACGCCACGCAGCACTTTTATGTCTTTCAATCCCATGCCGCCGATCGTTTTCATTACATTACCGGCGCCCACCAGTTCGATCACCAGGTTGGTGGCCAGGTTGCTGCTGAGGGTGATCATGCGGTGCAGGATATCGGAGATGGGCAGCTTTTGTCCAACCAGCGCGTACAGTTCCGTTTCGCTGTCGTCGGTGGGGCTCAGGGTATAGCTGCTGCCGTCAACGATGCTGCTGAAGCTGTTCTTCACGAGCATGGAGTCGGTCAGTTTAAAGCGGCCTTCTTTTGCCTGGCGGTAGGTTTCCACCAGCACGGGTGTTTTCATGGTGCTGGCAGCATGGAAAACCTGGTTGCTTCCAATACCGAACTCCTGGCCGGTTTGCAGGTCTTTGAACGCAATGCCGTATTTCGCTTCGGGATGCGTGGCCATCACCTGCCGGATGGCATTGTACATAGCAGCGGTATCCATTTTTTTCAGGGGTTTGAATCGAAGCATGCTGAAATCGTTATCAGACACGGGATCGAAAACTTTTAGGGTGATATCATTCACGCGGCCGTTTTCATCGAGGTTGAATGTTACGTAGGCATCGCTGTGCAGGTCGCGTTGCCGGAAACGAGCCACATAATGATTGTACCGGTAGTACTGCAGGTCGGCCACCAGGGTCGGCGAGTGAAGAAAACGCAGGGTCGGCTGGCTGGCTTCCATCGCAATGTCGATTTCACCGTACACAGCGTCGCGGTAAACACCCGTGTACCGGCTGAAAGGGATCGTGTCTTTGCCGCTGCCGCTCACCGGCGCCAGCGAATCGGCTTTGCTGCGGTTGTCTTTTTGCGCTTTGTCATAAGCGGTTTTGTAGCTGCCCAGCCAATCGTATTTTTTGGCGCCCGAGAAGTGATCGAGCAGGGTATAGATAATGGGCCAGTAAGCGCTGGCAGCGTCCTGGTTGGTCAGCACGGTAATACCCAGGTTCAGTGCGGGAACCATCGCCACCTGCGACACCGTACCGTCGAGCCGGCCGCCGTGCCCCACCACCTTCAGGTTACGGTAGTTATAGGTTCTGAACCCCAATGCATACCCGAAAAAGTCCATCTGCGCCGGAGCGAAAGCAGGCTCGGTTTTCGACACGGGTATCGGGCGCACCATGCTCCACAGGGCATTGGTCGTTTTTGCGCTGAACAGGCGTTGCTTTCCGGCCAGCTTCCCCGAGTCCAGTTGGGTGATCATCCATTTCGCCATATCGGTGGCGCTGGAAGCGATGCCGCCGGCCGGGTTGGAAATGCGGCCCAGCAACCGGTTGAGCATGTCGTCTACCTGTACAATTTTCCCGTCGACCGGTACGTGCGCATAAGCGATATTGCCGGCCGGATCGAGGTCGGCCACGCTGGGACGCGTATCCTGCATGCCTATTTTATCGAACAGGCGTACCCGAACAAAATCTTCCCAGCGCAGGTGCGATACCGTTTCAATGATCTCGCCCGCAGCAAGGTAAAGGATATTATCGTAGGCATAGGTAGTGCGGAAACCATGTACCAGGGGCATATCGCGCAACTTCCACAATACCTGCCGCCGTGTAAAGTCGGATGGCGGAAAATACAGCAGGTCGCCGGTATAGGCGCCCAGTCCGCTGTGGTGAACCAACAGGTCTTTCACCGTCAGGTGCATCGATACATAGTCGTCCGACATCCTGAACCAGGGCAGGTACCGGATAACGGGGTCGTCCCAGCTCAGCTTTCCTTCCTCCACCAGCAGCGCCAGCGCCGTTGCGGTAAATGCCTTCGAGTTGGAGGCGATGCAGAAAAGCGTATGTGCGTCTACGTTAGCAGGCCTGCCCAGCTGGCGCAGCCCGTATCCTTTGGCGAGAACGGTTTTTCCGTCTTTTACCACGGCCACTGCGCAACCGGGCACATTGAATTGGGTGAGTACGCTTTGTACATAAGCATCGAACCCCGGGGGCAGCTTTTCCGTTTGCGAAAACAGCGAAAGGCTGCAGCAGCATCCTGCCAGCAACAGCAATATTCTCGGGATCATAACAGTTTATTTTTCGGCAGCAAGCAGGTCAACCGCTTCCTGGTCCTGGTATTTGACGGCTAATGTCGTTAATTGAGCGCGGAGCGACTTTACCAATTTTGCGTATTTTTTGTCGTTGACCAGGTTTTTCATTTCATGGGGATCGGTCGCCAGGTCGTACAGTTCCCAACTGTTCAGTTGACCGTAAAAGCGGATCAGTTTGTAGCGGCTGGTACGGACCCCGAAATGCGGATGCACATGGTGGGGTTCCGGAAATTCGTAGTAGTGATAATAAAGCGCTTCGCGGATTTGTTTTGCCTTACCGGTCAGCAACGGCGCGAACGACTGCCCCTGCATGGCGGGCGCAGGCCTGATGCCGGCCAGGTCGAGCAGGGTAGGCCCCCAGTCGATATTCATGATCATGCCATTCACCTCGCTGCCGGGTTTGATGGTGCCGGGGTAACGCATGAGAAAAGGTGTGCGCAAGGATTCCTCGTACATGAAACGTTTGTCGAACCAGCCATGCTCTCCCATATAAAATCCCTGGTCGGAAGCATATACCACAATGGTGTTTTCCCTGAGCCCGTGGCTGTCGAGGTAATCGAGCAAACGGCCCACATTCCGGTCAAGCGACCTGGCAGTCGACAGGTAATCTTTCAGGTAACGCTGGTATTTCCACTTCACCAGCGCCTCACCCGTCAGGTGGGCATCGTCAAATGCCTGGCTGATACGGTCGTAATAGGCTTTGAAAATTTTCCGCTGCGTTGAATCCATGCGGTTATAATCATTGGCCTTGTCGTAATCGACATGTACTTTCAGGTCTTCCGCCAGCCGCATGGTCTTGTCGATCGTCATGTCCTGGTCGGCCGCGGCGGCGCGCCCGCTATAGTCGTCGAAGAAATTGGTTGGCAGCGGAAAATCCCTGTCGTCGTAGGCGCCCAGGTCTTCAGGAGCGGGCAACCATTCGCGGTGCGTGGCTTTCTGGCCTACCACCAGGAAGAAGGGTTTGCTTTTATCGCGTTTGTCCAGCCAGTCGGTCGAAAAGCGGGTGATGATATCCGTTACATAGCCCTGCTGCTTTTCCCGCCCGTATTGTTTGTCGATGAAAACAGGATTGTAATAGTGCCCCTGCTTCTCCAGTATCCGTACGTAGTCGAGCCCGAACGGAATGGAATCAAGGTGCATCTTGCCGATCCAGGCGGTCTGGTAACCCGCCTGCTGCAATTGCTCGGGGAATACGGCCTGGTGAATATTGAAAGGCCGCTCATTCAGCTTATAGCCGTTGATATGGCTGTATTTGCCGGTGAGGAAGCAGGCGCGGCTGGGACCACAGATCGAATTCGAAACAAATGAATTACGGAAGATGGCGCCTTCACGCGCGATCCGGTCGATACCCGGTGTTTGCGCAAGCTGGCCGCCATAAGCGCTGATGGCCTGGTAGGCATGATCGTCGGTAAGAATAAAAACGATGTTCGGCCTGCCTTGCTGGGCCCGGAGGCCGAGTGTAGTGAACACTGAAAACACCAGGAAAAAAAGCTTCTTCATAATGCAGTATTGGCTGGAGTAAGATACTGATTTCCGGACGATTACTGTTCGATTCCGAACACTTATACACCAACGGCCACCCTGTAACTTTTTGACGTTGAGATCGTTGCATAGCTGGCATCGTATTGGATCAACAAACACCCAAAGCTGCACACCATGCTGAAGAATTACTGGCGCATCGCCTGGAGAAACCTGCTGAAACACAAAGGTTTTTCTTTTATCAACCTCGCCGGACTAACCGTGGCATTCACCTGCTGCCTGCTCATGTTCCTGTTCGTCAGCCATGAGCTCAGCTTCGACAGGTTCCAGGCCAAAGGCGACCGCATCGTTCGCGTAGTGATGGAATACAGCATGGGCAATGCCGAAGCAGTGAGGGGTACTTTTACCAGCACCAAGGTGTTCCCCGTGTTCAAAGACAATTTCCCCGAGATCGAGAACGGGGTTCGGTTTGTTGAGGGTGGCGGCCTGCTTAAGATAAACAACCAGTTTTTTGAAGACCCCGGTTTTCTTTTTGCGGATTCCACTTTTTTCGATGTGTTCAGCTCTTTCCCGCTATTGGAAGGTAATCCAGCACAGGCGCTGGCCCATCCCAACCAGGTCGTGGTAACGCAGTCGGCCGCCAAAAAATATTTTGGTGATAAGCCTGCTGTTGGCCAGGTAATTCTCGTGGGCTCGCTGCAAACACCTTACACGGTAACGGCGGTGGCGGCGGATTGTCCCTCGAATTCGCAGATACAATTCAACCTGCTTGCGTCTTTTTCCAGCCTCGGTGAAGACCAGCGTGAAACCTACTGGAATGCCAACTACAAAACGTACCTGCTGCTGAAAACGCCGCAGTCGATCGCCACCCTGGCGCCCAAGATCGCGCCCTTCGTCAAAAAGGACATGAACGACCCTAATGTGCACCTGACCTTCCTGCTGGAGCCGTTCCGGTGGATACACCTGCATTCACCGTATGATGCTTTTGTAGCCAACACCAACATCAGCTATATATACATTGCTTCGGGCATGGCCCTGCTGATTTTGCTCATCGCGTGCTTTACCTATGTGAATATGAGCACGGCGCGTTCGCTGGAGCGCTCGCGTGAAGTAGGCATCCGCAAAGTGGCGGGCGCCAGCCGGCAGCAGGTATTTGCCCAGTTTATCGGCGAATCGTTTTTGCTGGCGGGCATGGCCCTGGGGCTGGCGGTACTGATGGTGTTCCTGTTGTTGCCGGCGTTCAACCAACTGGCAGGCCGTACCCTTCGCATAAATGAATTGCTTACGCCGGCCATGCTGGCATCGGGCCTGGGCCTGGTACTGGTGATCGCTTTGCTGGCCGGCGCTTATCCCGCCCTGGTGCTGAGCGGTTTCCAGCCTGTAAAAGTGCTGAAAGGCAGCTTCCGCAATACCAGTAACGGGCGGTTGATACGCCAGTCGCTCACGGTATTCCAGTTTGCCATCTCGGCTTTTTTGCTCATTGCCAGTTTTGTGATCCAGAAACAGTTCCGTTATATACAGGATAAATCGCTGGGCTATAACCGCCAGCAATCGGTGGTGATTCGCATCGACAACAAAGGATATGAAAAGATCGACCTGATCAGGAACAGCTTCAAGGCCAACCCACATATCAAGGTAGTATCGGCCGCCGCCCGGACACCGGTGAATATCATGAGCGGGTACAGCATGCGCTCGGGCGCCATGCCATCGAACGTAAACCTGAATGTGAATGCCAATCCCATCGACGAAGAATACCTGAAGGCCAACCAGATCGAGCTGGTGGCCGGCGCCGACCTGAGCCGGCAGGATATCCTGGATGTGAAGCACGAGAACCAGGATTCAAACTACTATCATTTTATCCTGAACGAATCGGCGGCGCGCGAGCTGGGCTGGTCGCCGCAGGAGGCGGTTGGCAAGAAAATGTTCCTCGACGATTCACGGCCAGGCGAAGTAAAAGGCGTGGTGAAGGATTTTCATTTCGCATCGCTGCACTCGCCCATAAAATCATTGGTACTGTTCCCGGAGAACTGGGCGTCTAACCTGATCGTACGCATCTCAGGCGACGACATTCCGCAAACCATCGCTTTCATGGAAAGCAAATGGAAGGAGATCATAACGAACCGCCCTTTCAGCTATCGTTTTATGGACGATGAGTTCAATGCCTTGTATTCGTCGGAAAAGCAGACGGCGCGGGTCATTGGTTTTTTCTCGGCGGTGGCGATTGTGCTGGCCTGCGTGGGACTGCTCGGCCTCTCCGCCTTTGCCGTACAGCAGCGCATCAAGGAGATCGGCGTTCGCAAAGTGCTCGGTGCATCGGTGCCCGGCATCGTATGGATGCTGGTACGCAGCTTCCTGCAACTGGTTGCCATCGCTTTTGCCATTGCCGTTCCGTTGGGATGGCTGGCCGCGCGTCGCTGGCTGGCAGACTTCAGTTACCGCACCGGTATCGGGCTGGACAGCTTCCTGTATGCGGCTGTTATACTACTGGCGCTGGCCCTGCTGGCCATCAGCCTGCAAACGGTTCGTGCGGCCCTGTCAAACCCGGTGAAGAGCCTACGCACCGAGTGATCTCACGGTTTCGTATAACCGAAAGCGATCTGGCAGAAGACTTTCACGCCGGTATCGAGGGCCGATTCGTCGATCATGAACTGCGCGGTATGGTGCGCCGGCGCTTTGGCGGGGTCGCTCCCCTTCGGCATGCCGCCCAGCAGGAAGAAGAAAGCCGGGTACCGGGTGCCGTAAAAAGAGAAATCTTCGGCGATGGTTTTCCAGCCCGTTTCCTGCACGTTCTCTTTGCCGATGGCTTTCTCCAGCAACGGCACGGTTCGTTTTGTAAGGTCGGCGGGGTTGGTGGTGACCAGGGCCTTGGTCTCGTTTTCATAGGTTATCGCAGCGCCTGCCGAAGCGGCGATGTGCTCGGCGGTTTGGCGGATGCGTACCTGCACATCTTCACGCATGGCGTTGTTCAGGGCGCGAACGGTTCCCAGCATAACGCAGGAATCGGGGATGATGTTATTGCGCAGGCCGCCATTGATGGCGCCCACTGTAATGATAAGGGGCGCAGCGGTAATGTCTTCCTGCCGGCTCACGATGTGCTGCAGGCCTTCCAGTATCTGCGCAGAGATCAGGATGGGGTCTTTGCCCAGCCAGGGATTGGCGCCGTGACTGCCTTTACCAATTACCGTTAGTTTGAAAAAATCGGCGCTGGCCATCAGGGCGCCCGGCCGGTACTGGATAGTGCCTGCCTCGATATTGCTCATGATGTGCAGCCCGAAAATGGCGTCTATTTTGGGCTGCTCGAGCGCGCCTTCGGCTACCACCAGCGAAGCACCGCCCGCTTCACCTGGCGGCGGACCTTCTTCCGCCGGCTGGAAAATGAATACCACGGTACCCGGCAGGTCTTTGCGCAGTTTCGACAATACCCTGGCCGTGCCCAGCAGCATGGCGATATGTGCGTCGTGCCCGCAGGCATGCATTACGCCGGTGGTTTGCCCGTTGAAGCTGGCTGTTTCGCGCGAGGCATAGGGAAGACCAGCCGGTTCGGTTACCGGCAACCCGTCTATATCGGCGCGGAAAGCGATTACTGCCCCGGGCTTGCCGCCCTTGAGCACCGCTTTTACACCGTGGCCTGCCATACCGGTTTGCACTTCCAGCCCCCAGGTCTGTAGCAGGGCCGCAATACGGGCGCCGGTATTCACTTCCCGGTTCGATAATTCAGGGTGCTGGTGGAACCAGCGGCGCCACGCGATGATCGAATCTTTTTCGGCCTTTAGCAGGGCGGGAAAAGAAGCGGGCATCTGCGCCTGAGCGCCTATGCCCGCCGCGGCAAAAAGAAGCAGGAACAGTTTCTTCATACCGCAAATTAATCATCTGTACGCGCTAAAAATCATCACCCAGGGCAAAAACAGGTGCACGCTGCATCCACTGGCCGCCGGTGAAGTCGGGGAACTCGACGGTTTCGTTGCCGAGCTCGATCGATTGTTCGCTGAGCGGGGTGATACCGCTCCAGGCGGCGGCATCATACACGTCCATCGGCGTGGCGATCTTTCTTTTGGCCGCTTCGATGAAAGCGTTCACCACGTAGAAGTCCATCCCGCCATGGCCGGCGCCCTGCGCTTCCTTGCCGTATTTTGCCCAGAGCGGGTGATCGTATTTATCGAGCCAGCTTTGGGCATCGTCCCACTGGTGGGGCTTGGCCGATTTTCCTTCTACATAGATGCCTTTATTGACGTCCATCCACAGGCCATTGGTACCCTGCACCCGGAAGCCGAGCGAATAGGGGCGTGGCAGGTTGGTATCGTGCTGCAGCAGCACGGTTTCGCCGTTGGCGCAACTGATGGAAGTGGTAACGATGTCGCCCAGCCTGAAATTGACTTTTGCATTCGGGTGGCTTTCGCCGCAGTTGTTCACCACGTAGTTGTGCAGGCCTCTCGATTTGGTGGAAAACGCACAGAGGTTGGTGAAGCGGTTACCACGGTTGATGTTGATATAGTGGGCGATGGGGCCGATGCCGTGCGTCGGGTACATATCGCCGTTACGGTGTACCGAGTGGTTGGTGCGCCAGGCCGCTTCGCTCCAGGCTTTGGGACCGAACTCGCAGCCCTTGCCGCCGCCGGGAGCGCCCGAATTGAATTTGACATCGCGCAGGTCGTGCTGGTAGCCGCCCTGCAGGTGGATCATTTCGCCGAAAATGCCCTGCCGCACCATGTTCAGCACAGCCATTACATCGCGGCGGTAGCATACGTTTTCGAGCATCATCACGTTGCCGTTGTATTTTTCAGCGGCTTTCACCACGTCCCAGTGGTCCTGCAGGGTGATGCCGATCATCACTTCGGTGCCTACATATTTGATGCCTGCCTCAAGCGAGCCGATGATCATGTCCTTGTGCCATTCCCAGGGAGTGGCGATCACCACCGCGTCGAGCTTTTCTTTAGCCAGCATTTTTTTCCACTCGTAAGGATTGCCGGTGTACACCACGGGCATTTTCTTGCCACTCTTGGTGATGGCGTCTTTCGAGCGGGTGAGCATTACATCGCTGATATCGCAGATGCTGACCAACTCTACATCATCGCGTCGAAGCAGCAGCCGGAGATGGTTCTGGCCCCGCAGGCCGACACCGATCATACCCACTCTTACTTTGGGGTCGGCAGTGGATGCGGAAAATAACTCTTTGGCGGGAAGAAAAGCAGCAGCAGCGAGACCGGTAGACCGGATAAACGTTTTTCTATGCATATGGCGGTATTTGTTGAATGGACAAGGGGTTACAGGGTCTAACTTATCGAATCGAACGCCTCGAAATCAGTTCAAACGTTTGCGCGAAATTTCGCCCGCAGGGTCAATTTCACCCTTGCCGCTGCCGGGCGCCAATTCCCATTGGCCGTTTAACTGCTTTTCGCCCACCCGGTCAGCAAAATAATAATAATGTTTTTCATAAACCGCCCTTATTTTTTATTCGAGAAAAACCGGCGCATTCCGGTTGCCGGGATTGAATTTTTCGAGGCAGGCCTGCTTATAGTTCCTTCCGATAGGTATCTTTTTGTTTTCGATCACCAGGTAATTGGGATTGTACCCGTTAACCTTGTTCAGCGGAACGATAAAAGACCGGTGTACCCGCAGAAAGGCCTGTATCGGCAGCAGGTTTTCCATGGCGCTGATCTTCTGCTTGGTAAGGTGCGTGGCTTTTTTCGTGACTACCCTGATATAATCTTTATCGCTTTCGATCCACATGATCTCTTCCGTATCGAGCTTGATCAACTGGCGGTCGATCCGCATGTAGATATAAAACGGCTGGGTGGGAGGCGGGGCGCCGGCCGGTCCCGGCGCCTGCAGG
>JBDHYM010000051.1:0-16333 GCA_039811405.1 Flavihumibacter sp.
AAAACAATAAGACAGGTCGCTCGCGCAGGTACATTCGATAAAGATACCTACTGTTCTTTAAACGCATTCCATCCCTGGGCCGTGATATTATAATGATTGCCGCCGCGGGTAACGATGCGGGTCCCTTCCTCGGGCGCCGTCATATAACCAATTACGCTGATCTGCTCGTTCAAGACAAGTTTGTCGTAATCGCTCTGCGGAATGGTAAACAGCAGCTCATAATCCTCGCCCCCGCTCAAGGCGCAGGCGGTGGGATCAAGCCCGAATTTGAAAGCAGCCTGCCGCGCGTCTTCATGTACGGGTATCTTGTCTTCATATACCACGCAGCCCAGGTTGCTTTTGGTGGCAATATGCAGCAGGTCGGAGCTGAGCCCGTCGCTGAGATCCATCATCGCCGTGGGTTTGATATCGTTATCGGCGAAGAATTTAATGATGTCGGGCCTGGCTTCCGGCTTCAGCAATCGCCCTACAATGTATTGTTCGTTTTCCAGGTCGGGCTGTACGCCGGGCGCTTCGAGATAGATCTTTTTTTCGCGCTCCAGTAAGGTAAGTCCCAGGAAAGCGCCGCCGAGAAAACCGCTTACGCAAATAAGATCGCCCTTACGGGCCGAAGAGCGCAGCACGAACTGATCGGGCGCCACTTCTCCCAATGCAGTAACGCTGATGGTGAAGCCCGTTTTCGAGGTGCAGGTATCGCCGCCTACCAGGTCAACCCCATATTTCTCGCAGGCGGCATATACGCCTTCGTAAAATTCATCGAGCGCTTCCACGCCGAAACGGTTACTAACGGCGATGCTCAGGGTAATTTGTGTGGGGCTGGCATTCATCGCATAGATATCGCTGAGATTCGCCACTACCGCTTTATACCCCAGGTGGCGCAGCGGTGTGTACATCAGGTCGAAGTGCACGCCTTCGAGCAGCATATCGGTGGTAACGACGGTTTGCCTGCCGAAATGATCGATCACCGCTGCATCGTCGCCCACGCCGACGATCGACGAAGCGTTTTGAAATTCTATGTTTTTGGTGAGACGGTCTATCAGGCCGAACTCGCCCAGGTCACCCAATTCGGTTCTTGTTTCCATGGAAGGTTATTTTTTTTGTCCGTTGATCCATTGCAGCATCTCGTCATGAATCTTGCCATTGGTGGCGAGCAGGTGCGGCTGGTATACGCTGTAAGCGGCGCCGGTAAAATCGGTTACTTTTCCCCCCGCCTCTTCTACCATCAGGAAGCCTGCGGCGCTGTCCCATGCATTCAGCTTGTGCTCATAAAAGCCATCAAAGCGGCCTGCCGCTACCCAGCAGAGATCGATGGCGGCCGAGCCGAGGCGACGCACGGGCACGCCCGCGCGGATAAAACGATCGAAGCACTGGAGCGGTCCGTTCGGCATATCAAGGTAGGTATAAGGAAAGCCGGTTACGAGGCAGCTGCTGACCACATCGCTTTTGGCGCTTACCTGAATGGGCCGGTCGTTCAGGAAGGCGCCGTTTCCTTTTTCGGCGAAGAAAAACTCGTTAATGACGGGATTATATACGGCGCCCATGATCATGACACCGGCTTTTTCTACGCCGATGCTGACGCAGCAGAGGGGAATGCCGTTGGCAAAATTGACCGTGCCGTCGATCGGGTCGATGATCCATTTGGTATCGGCGCCCGTGACGTGCTCGCCGCTTTCTTCGGTAAGCAGGTAGTGGTCGGGAAATTGCCGGCGGATGGTTTCGATAATGGCTTTCTCGGCGGCGTGATCGGCTTCTGTTACCAGGTTGTTGACCCCTTCTTTATTAGAAATCTGCAGATCGTGGCGGTTGAAATAATGTGTCAGTTGACTGGCACCCGCTTTCACGGCCGCGTACAGCGTTTCTTTAATCATCAAACAAAGCTACACCTGAAAGCCGAAATAAATTTTACCAATACATTCGCAGATGCTGTTTTCGGTAATCATCGTGAATTACAATGTAGCGCCCTGGCTGGAGCAGTGCTTGCTTACCCTGCGCCTGGCTGCCGGCGCGCAGCGCTGCGAGGTGATTGTGGTCGACAACGCCTCGCACGATGAGAGCCGGCTGCTGGAAGCGCGGTTTCCCGAAGCGCGGTTTCTATGGCTGGCCGAAAACGGGGGCTTTGCGAAAGCCTGCAATGCCGGGGCACGGATGGCTTCGGGGGATTGGCTCCTGTTCCTGAACCCCGACACCCTGGTAACGCCCGCTTTGCTGAGCGGTATCGCCGCCGCTGTGGCGCAGCGGCCCCGAACCGGGGCGGTGGGATTACGCATGGTCGACGGCCGCGGCCTGTTCCTGCCCGAATCGAAGCGCGGTATGCCTTATCCCTTCGCGGTCTTTTTCAGGCTGACGGGATTGTCGAAGTTATTTCCCCGCAACAGTGTGATCAATCATTATTACCTGGGACACCTTGATCCGCAACAACCGTGGCCGGTTGATATCCTGGCGGGCGCCTGTATGGCGGTTAGGCAGCAGGTATTTGAAACGCTGGGCGGATTCGACGAACAGTTTTTTATGTACGGGGAAGACATCGACCTGAGCTGGCGCATCAGGCAGTCGGGCTGGGAAAACCTGTACCTGCCCCAGCCCGCGATTGTGCATTTCAAAGGTGAAAGCGCGGCCGGCGACCTGCAAAGCAACCGGCATTTTTATGAGGCCATGGTTATCTTTTCAAAGAAGCATTTCGGCGACCGGCTGAAGACCCTGCAATGGCTGCAGCAGCAGGCAGCGAAACTGGCGGGCGGCTGGCGATTGCACCGGAGATCGCGGCAACAGCCCGCGGCTGCATCGCGGCACTGGTGGCTTAGCGGCGAAGCCGATGCCATCGCAGCGCTCGAAAAAAGACTGCCGGCCTGCATAACGGCAGTGAAAACGGCGGCAACGGCCGACCGCCGGGTGGTTTGCATAGCGCAGGGCGCGGCGCTGGAAGCTTTTATTGCCGAAGACGGGAAAGAAAAGCTCCCCACCTGTTTTTATATGATGGGCGCAAACTATGTTACAGGAAGTGATGACCGGCGCCGTGGCGGAGAACAATTCCGCTTAAAATAAGATACTTTTGCCTATTACGAAAGCCTATACATACACTGCATGTCGCTGATTGAAATTACGTTGCCGAAAACGATTGCCCGTGCGCTGAACCTGCCTACGAGCACACCACGCCGGCAGCAGTTGAAGGTGCTGAAGAAATTATTGAAAAAGGCTCGGTTTACGGAATTCGGCCAGCGTTACCGCTTTGACGAAATCCTGCTGAGCAAGCACCTGGGCAAGCGGTTTCAGCAATTGGTACCCACCTACAATTACAATTCAATCTACAAAGAGTGGTGGCAAACCACCCTTGAAGGCAAGCCGGATATCTGCTGGCCGGGAAAGATCAAGTACTACGCGTTATCGTCGGGAACTTCCGAATCGGCGAGCAAATACATCCCCATAACGGAAGACCTGCTGAAGGGTAACCGGGTGGTGATGATCAAACAGTTGCTGTCGCTGCGGCACTATGCCGATATACCGTACAGTAATATCGGCAAAGGCTGGCTGATGCTGGGCGGCAGTACCGAGCTGCAGCGCGGACAGGGTTACTATGCGGGCGACCTGAGCGGCATTACGGCGAAGAAGGTACCGTTCTGGTTCACCCCGTTTTACAAGCCAGGAAAGAAAATCGCTAAGATGACCGACTGGAACGACAAGCTCGAAGAGATTGTAGAGCAGGCGCCGAACTGGGATATCAGCTTTGTGGTAGGGGTACCTGCATGGATACAGATGTGCATGGAGAAGATCGTGGAGAAGTACCAGGTCAATACCATTCATGATATCTGGCCGAACCTCTCCTTTTTTGTGCATGGCGGGGTATCGTTCGAGCCGTATAAGAAAGGATTCGAAAAGCTGCTGGCGCGACCGCTGACCTATATTGAAACCTATCTGGCGTCAGAAGGGTTTATTGCGTACCAGGACAGGCAGAAGGCCAAAGGCATGAAGCTGTCGATCAACGATCATATCTTTTTCGAGTTCGTGCCCTTCGACGAGGAGAATTTCGACGGCGAAGGCAATATGGTGCCTGATCCAAAGACCCTGATGGTGCACGAGGTCGAAGAGCACCGCGACTATGCGCTGCTGATCAGTACCTGTGCCGGCGCCTGGCGGTACCTGATCGGCGATACCATCCGGTTTACCGATGTGGAAAGGTGCGAGATCATTATTACCGGCCGCACCAAACATTTCCTGAGCCTGGTGGGTGAGCACCTGAGCGTTGACAATATGAACAGGGCACTGCAGTTATCGGCTGAAGAAATGAACATCAGTATTCCAGAATACACGGTGGCGGGTGTACCCCATGGTACCTTTTTTGCGCACCACTGGTATGTGGCGTCAGACGACCGGTTCGATAAAACAGCGCTCTGCCGCCGCATTGACGAGCACCTGAAAGTGCTGAACGACGATTATGCGGTAGAAAGAAAAAGCGCGTTGAAAGAGGTGACGCTGGAAGTGTTGCCGGAGCAGACCTTTATGGATTTTATGGCGTCGAAAGGAAAAGTAGGCGGCCAGCATAAATTTCCCCGCGTGCTGAAGGGCGGCATACTGCATGATTGGGTAGCTTTTTTAAGACATAATCATGATAACCATACGCAAGGCAACCATTGACGACCTCGGCGCGGTGGCGCCCTTGTTCGACCTGTATCGCCAATTTTACGAGCAAGCATCTGACCTGGCTGCTGCCACTGATTTTTTGCGGGCAAGGATAGAGGCCGGCGAGTTGACCATACTGGTGGCGATCGATGACGGCGATATGACGGGCTTTTGCCAGTTGTATCCCATTTTTTCATCGGTATCGATGCGACGGGCCTGGTTACTGAACGACCTTTATGTAGTAGCATCTGCGCGCGGCAAAGGTGTTGCGACGGCGCTGTTATCTGCCGCCGATGAATTTGGCCGCGGGCAGCAGGCAAAATGGCTGCTGCTGCAAACGGGTGCTACTAACGGCGCCGCACAAGCGCTGTATGAGAAAAACGGATGGCTGAAAGAGCATGATCTGTTTTATACGAAAATGCTCTGATCTGCAATAACCGGTGTTTTCACGGTATTTTATTTCAGCAAAGTTTTATTGATTTGTTGGGTTCGCGTGCCGGCAGTTCCTGCTCCGAGCATAAAAAATTCACGAAACGAGAAAAAAATTCACGGAAAGTGAAATTTTTCGGAAAATGTAGTATCTTTGTATGAGAGTTCATTTGATTAAAGAGGCAACCATCAGGCATTTTGCCCGGGCAAATGCCGGCAGTAAAAGCCCTTTAGAAGAATGGTTAACAAAGGTGAAACAGGCAGATTGGGAGAGGCCCGGCGATATAAAAGCAACTTTTCCGTCGGCCGATTTGCTGGGAAAAAGCTGTTTCCGGGTGGTGCTTGATATCGGGGGCAACAATTTCAGGATGATCTGTAAATATGCGTTTACGGCGGCTACGATAAGGTTATATGTGTGCTGGATCGGTACACATGCCGGTTACGATAAACTTTGTAAACATGGAGAGCAATATACCGTGTTTGACTACTAAAAACAGATAGATATGGAAGCATTAAAATATACGGTCATAAAAACAGAAAAGCAATATAATTCTTATTGCCGTATTCTTCATGATCTTGATTTTTCCAACAAGCGGAAAACCAAAAGAATAATGGATGAAATAGAATTGCTTACCGTGTTGATCGAGAAATACGACGCAGCGCACAATGTGTTTAATGCGCTTGACCCTGTAGAATTGCTGTTGTCGTTCATGAAAGAGCACCAGCTAAAGTCTATTGAACTGGCGGCTAAGCTGGATGTAAGTCCCGGCTTGATCTCCGATATCACGCATTATAAGAAAGGGTTTTCCAAAGAGATAATCCGCAAGCTGGCAGTGCTCTTCAAGGTATCGCAGGAGGCCTTTAACCGTCCATACCAACTGCGTGCAACGCCGGCCAAAGCAGATTTGCGCAAGGCGGGCGGTGTTGCATTGAAGACCTTGCAGGCGGCAAGCTGATGGTGAGGTCAAACCAGCACCACCAACCGCTTGCCGCTGGCAATATTTTTTTTCCAGGCCGGTTCAATGTCTTTTAGCGCCACCGTTTCGGTTTCGATTTTCAACCGGCCTTCTGCTGTCATCCGAAACATCTCGGGAAGGATCTCCGAAATCAATAACCCCAGCTCTGCCGCCGTCCAGGTACCCAGGCCCGAACCGCAAATCCGAATGTCTGTGCTGCGCAAAATGGATGATGACAAACTGATCGTATCACCCGTCATTCCACCTACGGTAACAAATCGCGTGCAATGCGAAAACCCGCCATTGCCGCTTAATGACGACAAAAGCAGCTCGGCGCTGCGCCCCCACAGAAAATCGATAATAACATCGACGGGATCTTGCCGGTGTCCGTTTTTTATCTGTGCCGCGAAATTTTCTTCCGCCTGCGTCAGCGACACAATCTCATCGGCGCCGAGTGTCAGTAACTCCCTCAGCGACTGTTCATTCCTGCCTGTGGCCACCACTTTTTTTGCCCCGTAATGTTTCGCGAGTTGTACGGCCATTCTGCCTGTAACGCCCGTAGCACCATTTATCAATACAGTTTCCCCTTCTGTAAGCCCGGCCCTGAAACGCATGGCCAGGGCAGAGCCCATTACTGCATTCGGCAAGGCTGCGGCGACGGCATCGGTAATCCCTGCCGGCAGCGCCACCATTTTGTCTTTTTCTATCACCGCTTTCTCCCCCAGCATGCCCCGCACGCCGATACCATATACCCGGGTGCCATCGGCTAGCAGTGCCACGCCATCGCTGCCCACTACCCGGGCAGTCCATGTTTCATGCTTCGTGGAATAATGGGTGCCGCTGGCGCGCAATTTGTCAAGATTCTTAACGGCGACCGCCTTTACTGAAACCAATACTTCGTTTTCGCTCTGTGGCGCCGGTGTGGCGAAATCTTCCACATACCGGGGCAACTCCCCTTTTTGAAATACAACTGCCGCTTTCATTCTGCTTGTTTTTTAAAGAAAGCCGATCCTCAGAACCAGCCTTTCTTCCTGAATACCCACAACATGTATACCGGTATCAGCAGCATAGCGCCCACCGCAATAAAGAACCCGTAATCGTTGTGCAGGTATGGTATCTTATCAAAGTTCATTCCGAAGATGCCGCCGATCACTGTGGCCGGCGCCATCAGGCAGGTAACGATGGCCATCACTTTCATCACCTCATTCATTTTCAGGTTCACGTTGTTGATGTACAGGTCCTGCATGTTCACCATGATATCGCGGTAGTTCTCGCTGAGGTCATAAGCCTGCATGATATGGTCGTGGATGTCTTTGAAATACTTGGTGGTGCGATCGTCGAGCAGGTCGCTTTCGCTGCGAATGATTCCTGCCACCAGGTCGCGTACCGGTGCAATGTTCCGCTTTAGCACGATTTGTTCTTTTCGCAACGTGCTGATCCGCGCCAGCGACCGGTTATTGCTGCCCCTGATCACCTGCTCTTCCAGTTCCTCGATTCTCTCACCCAACTTCTCCATCACCAGGAAATAATTGTCGACGATCAGGTCGAGCATGGTATAGCAGAGATAATCGGCCGTGCGCTGCCTGATCTTGGAGTTTTGCATGCGCAGCCGGTCGCGCAGCGGGTTGAACACATCGCGCGAAGGGTCTTCCTGGAAGCTGATCACGAAGTCCCTGCCCAGCACAATGCTGATTTGCTCCTGCTCTACCGTGCCTTGCCGGTCGTTAAAATAAAGCATGTTCAGCAGGCAGAACAGAACGCCTTCCACCTCATCCATCTTGGGGCGCTGGCCCATGCTGAGGATATCTTCGATCAGCAGCGGGTGCACCTGGTAATGATTGCAGATGGCTTCCACATCGGCCTTGCGCAGCCCGTCGACATTGATCCAGCTTATCCGGCTACCCCGGTGAAAATGGAAACAGTCCTGCACCCGGTCGAAGCTGTATTCATCAATCGACTGTGGATCGTAGTCGAAAACATGTATCCTGACCTCACTGGCTTCCTCCCGTACCGGCGCAACAGTGGGGTTCACGCTCAGGATCTCTTTGGTTCGGCCCGCACCGAAAAGGGCGTCGAGCCCCAGGTAGCGGAAATATCGTTGGCCGGGCTTCCTGATCGTTTCATCGATGGCTTTGCGCAACATGCCATGAAATTAATTGAAATCTGTGATGCGCTGTTAATCATTATTTTTACGCTGCGGTAACCGTATGACAGAAGCATTATTGAAAGGACTGGCCCTGGGAAGCATCCTCGCCTTATCGGTGGGCCCCGTTATCTTTACCATTATTAAACAAAGCCTTAACAATGGCCGGGAAGGCGGACTCAGCTTCGTGGCCGGTGTGTGGGTAAGCGATATCATTCTCGTGGTGCTGAGCAATGCCTTTTCCGAATGGGTAAAGGCCCTGCTGCAATACCAGCGCACCATCGGCTATGTCGGCAGCGTTTTTCTCATTTGTATGGGTATTTATTACCTCTTCCTGAAAAAGGTAAAACTCGCGGCCGACAACCTGGCAGATGCCCCGTTCAGCAAAACCGACGTGGCGAAAATCTTCAGCAGCGGTTTCCTGATCAATACCCTCAATCCCAGCGTCATTCTTTTCTGGCTTATCAACGCCACTGCCTTTTCGGCTACCCACAACCTGACCGACCGCATCATTATTTTCAGCACCTGCATTCTCGTGAACATCCTGGCCGATATTGCAAAAGTGCTGATGGCCGGCAAACTGCGCCGTAAGCTGACCTTGCACAACCTGTCGGTGGTTAACAAAATATCGGGACTGATCCTCATCGGCTTCGGATTCGCCCTTTTCTGGGGCATGGCCTTTTTAGGAAATAAAGTGTGACCATGAAAAACGGCCTGATCATATTGCTGCTGCTGTGCAGCGCCTCCGCAGGTGCGCAGATCGTTATGGGCGATTACCTGCTCATGAAAAAACCCAATGGCCGGCATGCGGGCACCTATTTCAAAGGCAGCCCGATCTCGTTCAAATTACAGAACGGCATCGGTATCGAGGGCTGGATAGAAGATATTCGCGACGACTCGGTATTCGTGCGGCAATGGAACATCCAGACCTTTATGACCAGCTTGGGCACCACCCGGGTCGATACCGTCGGTTACTATATTCACCCCTTGCGATATACCGATATCTTCAGCATCGTTCCCAAACGGAAAACAGGTTTTGCGTATGTGAAAAACGGCGCTATTTTCATGATCGGCGGACTGGGTTATGCGGCGCTCAATGTTATCAATGGCGCTTACTTCAATGAGCCTGTTACCAGCGGGAAAAACCTCCGGTCGCTTGGCATCGCGCTTGGCGTGGCGGGCGGGGGATTTGTGCTGAACCGCATTCACCGGAAAAAAATAAGAGAAGGGAAAGAATATATAATACAGTATATGAAGATGCGCTAGGCCGGCAATTCGTTTAAATTGCAACCCGATCATGAAAACCAAAGGCCTCGTTCCCCGCATCTGGCGATTTTGCAAAAAGCTGCTCCTGGTGATGTTTATCGCGCAATTTGTATATATCATTTTGCTGAAATGGATAGATCCACCCGTTACGCTGACCCAGCTCGGCGCCCTCTTCGGCGGTTACGGGCTGAAGCGTGATTACGTGAGCCGGAGCGAAACAGCCCGTAACATGCGGCTGGCGGTCATTGCTTCGGAAGACCAGTTGTTTGCCGATCACAGCGGGTTCGACTGGAAGAGCATCGAAAAAGCCATGGAATACAACCGGCGGAAACCGGGCCGTGTTCACGGCGCCAGCACCATCAGCCAGCAAACCGCCAAGAACGTATTTCTATGGCAGGGCCGGAGCTGGCTGCGCAAAGGTCTTGAAAGCTATTTCACCTTTATGATCGAAAAGATCTGGGGCAAGAAAAGAATCCTCGATGTGTACCTGAACGTAATTGAAACCGGCCCCGGTATTTTTGGCGCCGAAGCGGCCGCGCGGCACTATTTCAAAAAACCCGCTGCAAAACTGAGCCGCGCCGAAGCGGCGCGCCTGGCCGCCTGTTTGCCCAACCCGAAAAAACTCATCGCCGTGCCCGCGGGCCGCTATGTCAGCAGCCGCTCTTTCCAGATACAACGGCAAATGAACAACCTCGACAACGACCCTGATATCAGCAAGATCATTGACTGATCTCCAGCGCCAGGGTGGGACTGTTCTGGCTGTACAGGTCTGCGACGCTGGTGCCGATACCCAGCTTTGCCCGATACGTTCCCGGCGCAGCGGCAATCGTTATTTCGGCCTCATAGTGCCCGGCACCCTGCGCCTGCAGGCGCAGCGGAATGCGCTGCAGCAGGCTGTCGTCGTTGTACACATCGAGCACGCAACGATGCTGCAACAGGCGTTCATCGCTCGAAAACGCCATCGTTTGTCTCTTTCCCGAAACAAAGCGAAGCGGCAACGCCAGCGGCTGGAGCCTGATGCCCGACCAGGATTGAAAAGAGGGGATGCCGGTTCCCCGGAAAATTCCTTTGGGCGTCAAAATGCTGTCGGCCCCGTCGCGGCGGGAAGAGGTTTCTACCAGGTACACGGCACGGTGCATGAACTGCGCTTCGAGCGAAGAAAAATTATACAGGTTGCGCCGGTAAGCGGTCGTGTTCAGGCCGAAGGCCGTATCACCCGCATAAAACCAGTATTTCGACGGGTATTGGTAGCTGTTGGTAAATACCACCGGCCTGCCCGCAGCCTTCTCTTTGATGGCTGCGGCCCAGCCGGGGTTATTGTGCATCTCGTCGCGAAAGGCTTCGTTGAGCGAGGGTATATCAACGGCCATGTATAACCGAAGGATGAATATAAGCGCCAGCACCGGCAGGCAGAGACGGTAGACCCATACCGAAAAGCGATCGCGGGGCGATAGCCAGCGGTGGGCCAGCACCAGCAGCGGCACCAGCACGGGCGCCGTCCAGTTCGCCTCTACCCGTCCTTTGACGGTGCTGAGGGCAAAGAAAACGATGATGCCGAGACTACTGTATTTCAGCGCGCGCCCCAAGCGGTCGGGGGTCTTTTCTTTAATAACGGCATAATACAGCAGCCAGCCGATCAGCGGTCCGGCAAACAGCAACTGTCCGCCCAGGTATTCCATGGTGAACGCCAGCCGGTACTGCGGTGCATTCCTTTCCCGCAGGTGGTACCATACCGATGGGAAATCGTGCTGGTACTGCCACCACAGGTGCGGCAGGAACAGCAGCAGGCCGGTGGCGACCGCCAGCCAGGCCCTGCTCTGCAGCGCCAGCCGCGGATAACTCAGCACGGTAAAAAAAATGATGAGTATGCCATGATATTTACTGTAAAGCAGCAGTGCCATTACCAGGCCCAGCCACAGCGCCGAAACCAGGCTGTTCTTTTCAAGGAATTGTTTGTACTGCCAGAAGAACAGGGCGGTGAAAAAGGTAAGCGGTATATCAGGCACCGCCAGCACGCCGCCGATCTGCAGCACTGCCATAGAAGCGGCCAGGGCCATGAACAGCCTGTCGTTTTTGACAAAAAGCATTTTATGGATCAGCCACAGTGTAATGCCGTTTAGGATCACCATAAAAAGCCGCACGCCCAGCTCATTGGGGAAGATCGCGTATCCCAGTTTGATCAGGAAGGCGATCATCGGCGGATGATCAAAATAACCCCAGTCGAGCTGGCGGGAATAGACCCAGTAATAGGCTTCATCGTCGAGCAGTTGGGTGCTGTATGCCTGGAACAGATTCAGTGTTATCCAGGCTATAAAAAACCAGCGCAGCGGGTTTTTTTTGATAGCGGCAATCATGACAAAAGATGTTTTTGAATGGCCGCGACTGCCTGCCGCAAACGGTTTTCGCGACTGCCTGATACCGTTATCCAGGGCGTTTGCTGGTTTACCAGGCTGTCTTTATACATACGGAACAAATGCTCGCGCGTAGCCAGGTCGGGATATTCGCGCAGCGGATCGGGTTCCCACGGTATATCAATATCACACAGCAGGTACAGGTCATATTGCCTGGTGGCGATCTGGTCGAGAATGAACGGATGGCAGGTATCGAAAACATATTCAGACCACACTTTCATCACCAGCATATCGGTATCGATAAAAAGATAGGGGTGGCCCGCCGGCTGTTCGGCCATATCGCGGGTAAACCGGTCTTCCAGCGCAAGCTGGCCCCGGGCGATCTGCAGCAGGTCGTCAAGCTGGTATTCTTTTCCGTGCTGCAACAAATACTCCCGGGCGTATTCAGGGCACCACTTTGTTTGATAGTGATCTGCCAGTTGCTGGCACAAGGTGCTTTTTCCGGTCGACTCTGGTCCGACAACAACAATCTTCTTCAACATACAGTGCTGCAAGTTACTGTTCCTTGTATTTTTTGATCCAGGTAAGCAGTCCCGCTACGGCCAGCACCAGCAATACGGCAAACTGGAAGCTGGTAAACACGTAGCCTTTTACAAAGTACAGGGGAATCGATGCCAGGTTCGTGATGATCCACCAGTACCAGCTCTCTATTTTTTTCCTGGCCATCAGCCACATGCCGGTATAGGCGCTGGCGCTGGCCAGGGCGTCGGCCCAGGGAATCGCTTCTGGCGCGAAAGCGGTTTTCAGCCAGCGGAGAGAGAAAAAGAGAACGCCGTAAAAAACGAAAAAAAACAGCAATTGTTGCAGCCAGTCTTTCCGGTTTGATGCGCTGATCTTAAGCTGGTGCTCTTTGTTTTCACCGCGCCGCGCCCAGAGCATCCAGCCGTAAATACTGACCACGGTATAGTAAATATTCACCGAAGCTTCGCCATAGAGGTGCCCTTTGATGCTTAACCAGGTGTAGATAAGGGTGTTCACCAATCCCACCGGGTACACCAGTATATTTTCTTTCCGGCTGAACCAAACGCTGGCGATGCCGGCGATGGTACCGATAAACTCCAGCGGTGTGGTATGCCGTAAACCTGTCAGAAATTGTTCCCAGATAGAACCTGCCATGCTTAAAAATGCATCGGAAATTTGGATTTCCGGCTTAAAACTTACAGTCTTCGCGGTTACCTACAATGCCGTAGTTTTGATACTCGCATTCTTTCATCTTAAAATCTTGGTATATGATCCGCAATGCAACAGCCGTCTGGAACGGTTCAGGTAAAGAAGGTAAGGGACAACTCAGCACCCAGAGCGGCACGCTCAGCCAAACACAGTATTCATTCAGTGCGCGTTTTGAAAATGGCACCGGCACCAACCCGGAAGAACTGGTTGCCGCGGCACATGCCGGCTGTTTTGCCATGAAGCTGAGCTTTGTTATCGGTGAAATGAAGTTTACACCCGAGTCGCTGGAAGCCCGCTGCGATATAACTTTTGAAAACGGCGCCGTTACCAAATCGCACCTGACCGTTAAGGGCAAAGTGCCCGGTATGTCTAAGGAGCAGTTTGCGGAAGCGGTTAAAGATGCAGAACAGAACTGCCCGATCTCCAAGCTGCTGAATACGGCGATCAGCTCGGAAGCGACCCTGCTCTGATCAGTGCCACAGCGATTTCAACGCAATCGAAGAAAGTGCCAGCGCGATCACGACGCCCGCAATGCCCAGCCATAGCGGATGCCGGTAGCCGTTCGGCACTTTCCGGCTGTATACGGCAATGAGAAGGATCAGCAGCGCCATGGGCAGGATAAACCCGTTTACCGTGCCCGCCAGCACCAGGAGGCGCACGGGCTGGCCCGCCAGCAAAAATATCGCAGCCGACAACAGGATGAAACCCGCCAGTACCCATTTTTCGTGCCGGCTTACGGCGGGATGTATGTTCCTGACAAAACTGATGCTGGTATACGCCGAGCCGATCACCGACGTGATAGCGGCCAGCCACATAACGAGGCCGAACAACCGAAAACCAAGACTGCCCGCCGCTTTCCGGAAAACATCGGCAGCGGGGTTGCCAGTTTCCAGCAGAAATCCCTGGCTCACCACTCCCAGCGCCGCGAGGAACAGCAAAATGCGCATCGACGAAGCAGCAAATATGCCGCTGATCGCCGAGCGGCTGACCGCTTTTACCGTCAATGGTCCCGTTATCCCCGCCGCCAGCAGGCGGTGCGCACCGGCAAAACAGATATAGCCGCCTACCGTGCCGCCTACAATGGTGATCAGCGCATTCCAGTCCATTTTTTCCGGGTACACGCTTCTCCACAAAGCGGCTCCGAGGGGCGGCCGCGACACGATTGTCACATAGGCGGTTAAACCGATCATCACGAGGCCCATCCACCATACCGACCGGTCGATCAGCCTGGTGGCGTCGGGCGCCACCAGCAGCCAGGTGGCGAAAGCGGCGCTGAGCAGAACGGCAATGCGAATATCCATGCCCGTTATAACTTCCAGCCCCAGCGCCGCCCCCGCAAGGTTACCCACGTTAAAAGCCACACCGCCAAAAAAGACCAGGAATGACAATAACCAGCCGAGTCCCGGCAACACTTTGTTGGCGATGTCTTGCGCCGGCATGCCGCAACCTGTAATGATACGCCAGATATTGAGCTGTACGCCAATGTCCAGCACGATGGAAAAAAGAATCACGAAGCCGAAGCTGGCGCCCAGGCTGCCGGTGAAAAAAGCCGTTTGGGTCAGAAATCCCGGTCCGATGGCCGATGTAGCCATCAGGAAGGCAGCGCCCCGGAAGGCTGATGATACCGTATTTTTTGTCATACAGGCTGAATGCGGATGGACAATTGCGTGAGGGCCCGGTGCAACTGCTTCGCGAAGTCGACGGCATGCGGCCCGTCGCCGTGCACGCAGACGCTTTCTGCTTTGATCGCGATGGTTTTACCGGAAAGGGTATTGACCGATTGCCGGCAAACCAGTTGGAGGGCTTGCGCCACGGCTTCTTCGGTCTCGTCGATGAGCGCGCCGGGTTGTTCGCGTGGCACCAGCGTGGCCGCATCGGTATAATGCCGGTCGGCAAAGACTTCGGCCACCGGCCGAAGCCCCTGCGAAGCAGCTACCTGTAAAAAAAGCGAACCGGAAAGTCCCAGCACACGCAGGGACGGGTTCACGTCGGCGATCGCCCGGCATGCGGCTGCGGCCAGAACGGGGTCGACGGCAGACTGGTTGTACAGTGCTCCGTGCAACTTTACGTGGTGCATGCGGGCGCCCGCTGCCTGGCAGCACGCTTCAAGCAACAGCAACTGGTTTTTGACCAGGCGATGGATCTCTTCAGCCGACAACTGCATGTTCCGGCGGCCGAAATGCGCACGGTCTTCATAGCCGGGATGGGCGCCGATGGCGATGCCCCGTTGTGCCGCTTTTATTACCAGCGCCTGCATAATAGCCGTATCGCCGGCATGTGCTCCGCAGGCGATATTGACCGAGCTGATGTAAGGAAGCAGTTCATCGTCGTGGCCCGCTTCTTCGCCCAGGTCGGCATTGATGTCTATCTGCGTACTCATGAAAAATACAGGGAAAAGTCTTTCCGCAATTGTTCAAAGGCCTGCTGTTGTGCCAGGCAGAGCGCTTCAGCCTCTTCGCGGCTGACCGCTTTGAACCGCAGGTTGCTGCCGGGCTTCTGCTGCGCCAGCAGGCCGATATCGGGCGCCACTAACTGGCCGATGCGGGGATACCCGCCGGCCGTTTGGGCATCGGCCAGCAACACCAGCAACTGGCCGTCGGCCGATACCTGCATGGTGCCGGGCACCACGGCGGTCGACAGCATTTCCTGGTGGTGCCGGAGGCGGAGTGGTTCGCCCGACAATCGCGCACCGGTACGGTTCGATAAATTGGTGAGGATGAATGAAAGCGATGATAGGCTCTCTGCCGCCGCATCGTTGAACCAGCCGGCTTCATTACCCGGCACATACCGGAAACAATCACGTTCATAGTTGGGTATAACGGCATCGGACAAACGAAACTGCCTGCGACCCGTTCCTCCCTGTAAAAGCGAAATGATTTTTGCGGCTGCTGCTGAAAAAAGCTGCCCGGTGGGGATGTCGTCGCCACCAGCGAGCAATCGCCCCTCGCACCCGCCGAACTTTCCTGCCAGGTGGGTGCTGCGGCTGCCTAACATCACCGGGCTTTTACAGCCGCCATGTACGGCCAGCACGGCGTACCCGCCCAGGGGTGATTCGATGCGGAGTATTTCACCGGCCTCGAGCAAAAAGGGCTGCCAGCGGTTAACAGGTCTGTCGCCGCACCATACCTGCTGGCCATGACCACCCACGGCCAGCAACAGCGGCCTGTCTGCATTGCATTCCCAGGGGCCGGCACTGATCTCAATGCACGCGGCACCGGGCTCGTTGGCCACCAGCAGGTTGCAAAGCCGGAGTGCCATCCGGTCCATCACACCGCCGGTAGTGATGCCGGCGTTCCGGTAACCTGTTCTGCCCAGATCCTGGACGGAAGAGATGCCCGCTTTAA
>JBDHYM010000052.1:0-16330 GCA_039811405.1 Flavihumibacter sp.
AACAACAAAGACTATCCCGACGGGCGCCAGGCGACCGCACAGTCGCTGATCCGCATCATCGACGCGTACCGGAATGCATTTCCCGATGTGCCGCTGGTAGCCATCATGCATGCATTCGATGGCAACCAGTTTCCCAATGTGATGGTGCCGCCCGAGGTGGGCTATTATGCGCTGACCACATCGAACCGTTGGGGCCGGCTGGGGTATAAGCGCATGAATTGGGGCCGGGGATTTGAACATTATATACGCGCCACCACCATTGAGAACAAAACCGTGTACAACGGATTGCGTTTCGATACGGCCATCCAGAACCGGTGGAAGTATGCGCCCGTGAACGGTGAAGGTCCCAATTACGGAACCGCCGACCAGGGACCTTATCCTTTTTATAACATGCAGAAAGAGGTGAAGGCATATCATGCCTCGCAGATCGCCAACGGCAACTGGGGCGACGGCAAAGGCGGCGATGAAAGCCAACTGGCGCCCGAGGCGGCCAGGGAGGCCATGCGCAATGCCTGGAAAATGGCCGGTTACCGCCTGGTGCTCAAAGGCGGCAGTATGCCTGCAACCGTGACGACCGGAGCCACGTTCAATATCTACCTCAACTGGCAGAACATCGGCAATGCCCCCAATTACGAAAACTGGCAGGTCTGCTATGAATTGCGGCAGGCCGGCGGGAAAGCGGTATGGACGGGTGTTGGCAGCATGAAAATCAGGGGCTTTCTGCCGGGTACGATACGGGTAACGACCGACCAGGTAACGCTGCGCGGGATTGCCCCCGGCAACTACCAATTGGTGCTGGTGATCCGCGACCCCAACGGTTATCGTCAACCGCTGCCGCTGGCCATTGAAGGCCGTTTGCCCGATGGCGCTTATGAGTTGCGCTCATCGCTGACCGTTTCTGCCCGATAGACCGGGCATCTGTTTTTTTCACCTGTTCAAATACCGTTATTTCACCTGTTGCCGGGCCGGCCGGCAGGTGTAGCTTGCCTTCGATTCGTAGCTGCGGATACAATCGAGGGTAGATGACCCGATGCCCTGCCCGGAAGTACAACGAGCCAAAGAAAGGTCATAACAATAAAAAACGCACAATGGAAAAGTTGAAAATGGAGTGCTATGGCATGGTGCCGCTGGGCGAAGACGAGCTCGTCGCTGTGGAGGGCGGTCGCGGTTGGAAAACCGTTGTCAAGGGAACCCTGTTGTGGGAGCTTGTCAGCGGAGTCATCAACAACTGGGACGACGTGAAAAAGGGGTTCGTTGATGGTTGGAACATTGATAAATAAAACAAAAAAACAATTATGAAAAACCTGTGTGTAAGTAAGGAAGACAACGGCCTCGTACTGATGACGCCGTTGGAGATGGTTCAGACCGACGGGGGCAACTTTTGGTATGATATGGCCTATCTATCAGGTGTTGCCGCAAGAGGTTTGGTAACTTTTTGCAAAACAGCCATGCATTACCAGGCGTCGTTACCGCCTAACCTGAAGAAGTAGTAACCAGGCCTGCCCTTCGGGAGCAGGCCTTTTATATTTTTTTCGGTTGCACGAAACCGTTGTATATGCTGATGAAGAACAAATTTGTAGAAAAATGGCAAAGCCTGCCACCGCTGAAACTTTGCCTGCTGGTGTATGGCGCTGACTTTTTCATATCGGCCTTTCTATCAGTGGTGCTTTTCCCTGACATGGGCGGCAGTGACATCAACCAGATCAAATCGGTTACGGAACGGATATTGGTAGGGGTGGTATTGGCGCCATTGCTGGAAACCGTGATTTTCCAGGGTTTTATTCTCCGGAAACTGGTGCAGTGGACGGGACACAAGACATTTGCCGTGGTAGCGGGGGCCTTGCTGTTTGGCCTGGCACACCACTATAATATTCCTTATGTGGTCAAGGCATTTATTGCCGGCATATTGTATAACCTGCTATACCTGTCGCTGAAGCAACGCGGTGCGCGGGCGATCGCTTATGTAGCCGGTACGCACATGCTCCATAACCTGACCGTTTTTATTCTCACTGCCGTTTTCATTGAGCAATAGTCTGCCTGCGCAGGACCAGGTTTTTACAGCCAGTTGCGGCGTATGAATACAAAAAGAGCTAACTTCTGCCTTGCCGGCCACCTGTAGCAGCAGAAAGTAATCGCTGCCTGCCAGGGGCGGGTGGTGGAGATCAACCCATTTTTATGTGGAAAGCAATCCTGAAAGCAACGGCGCTGGCGGGCACCCTTGATATCGCCGCCGCTTTTATACAGGCCTACCTGGGCAGTCATACCATGCCCGGCACTGTTTTAAAGTACATCGCCAGCGGGCTGTTCGGCAGCAGTGCTATGGCTGGCGGCGCTGGCATGATGGTCGTGGGGCTGCTGATACATTTTCTGATCGCTTTTGCCTGCACCGGTATTTTCTTTGTGCTTTATCCCTCGCTGCGGTTTTTAAAACGCAGCCATATAGCAAATGCGTTGCTGATCGCGCTTACCGCCTGGGTGGTTACCCGGCTGCTGATCGTACCATTAAGCCATGTACAGTCCGGCGCCCTGACCCTGTCGAAAGCTGCCATGGCCATCGGTATACTCTTTCTTTGTGTCGGCCTGCCTGTGTCTATGGCAGCGGGAAGATATTTTGGCAAGGCGTAGTCTTTCCCCTTTTCCCCATATTTCCGTAGAGTAAAGACAATAAATGCAACCAAAAAAATGCAGAGGAGTCCTGCTCGCGGCTATACAGGAATATCATCCATTTGGATGACGGATTTTTAAAAAGTAAATTTGACTACAAATGAACAGCATGGCGATATCAACCATTGATAAGGAATTACTGAAATACGTTACTCAGTTGAATGAGCTGCAAAAAAAATCATTGCTGGAACTGATCAGGACTTTTTTGCAAGCAGACAAAAGTGGGCAGGAAAGTATTAGTGTGGAGCAGTACAACCAGGAACTGGATGAGGCCATTCAGCGGGTGAGCCGGGGTGAGTTCACCACCCTGGAAGCGCTGGAGAAAGAGATGAAGTCATGGTAAGAAAGCGATATGGGCTGGTGATAGATAATGCAGTTAAAAACCAATTGCAGGAGATGTATGCATACATTCGACAGGATTCGATTCAACAGGCCGAGCAGATGAAAGCACAACTACTGGCTTCTTTTAAAGCCTTGCTGCAGCATCCTAAAAAATACCCGCCGGACAAATATCGGTTGAACAACGATGGGAATTATCGCGCTTATGAGTTATTGAAATACCGGGTGAGTTATCATGTATCGGATATGCAGGTTACAGTGCTTCGCATCCGCCATACCAAAATGAATCCGTTGACATATTGAGGTCATGCCAGACACGGATGGCTGATTTTATTCCAGTCCCGGCCGTGGCGGCTTTAAGGTGTTAGTGTGTCGCCATGATTTTTTTATTAATCACGAATTATTGTTTAGCGGATTGCCTGTTTTGAGGGCTATAGTTGAGTATCCATGTGTTGCCATACTTGTCCGTCAGCCCGCCGAACAGCGCATTCCGGTAGGTGCTTGTCAGCGGATGCGTCTGTTCACCGCCTTGTGAAAGCTTTTGATAACACGCTCTTATTTCCTTTTCACTGGTACAATTGAGTGCAATGGATACTGCATTTCCCTTTAACAGGCCATTGTCGCCCACCATATCAGATCCCATCAGTACGAACCTCCTGTTTGCGAGTTCGGCATGCAGTATGCAATTCTTCATTTTTTCAGGCATTGCTTTCGACTGCGGAGATTCGCCGATCGTCTGAAAGCTAAGTTCACCACCCAGGCATTTTTTGTAAAATGTCATTGCTTCGCGACAATTTCCGTTGAAACTGAGATATGGATAGATAGCACTCATCTTGTGTACCGGGCGACTATTTTTCTTCCAGGTCGGCAATGATGATCTTTTTCATTTTTAGCATGGCCTTGAATGCATATTCCTGCTTGGCCTTGTCTTTGTGCGACTCCAGTTGTATGTACCGCGTCGGTACGATCTGCCAGGAAAGTCCGTATTTATCTTTCAGCCAGCCGCAGGGGCCTTCGCCTCCGCCCCGGGCAGTGAGGGCCTTCCAGTAATAATCAACCTCGGCCTGGTCTTTACAGGTAATCACCAGTGAAACCGCTTCGTTGAATTTGAACATAGGTCCTGCTGCCAGTATTTGCAAATCCATTCCCAGGACGTTGATGACGGCGATGTCAAAATCGCCGGAGGGGCCGCCCATATTTTTGTACGCCTTATACGTTTTCAGCGTACCGGTTTTGAAAATGGACAGATAATATTTAGCGGCTTTTTTTGCATCTTTTTCTATCCATAAGCAGGGCATTATTTTTTGCTTCGCCATTTCTTGTGTTTTATATGAATGAATGTAGTTGATCCTAAACCCGACGCGGTGCGTTATGCGTCGGGTATATTTGGTTCGACCAGCCTTTTTAACTTATCGAGCGACTCCTGCCATCCCAGGTAACACATCTCGGCCGGTATGGCCGAAGGGATACCTTCCTGCGTGACCGTCAGTTCCGTACCACACGAAACTGCCTTTAACTGTATGGTGTTAATCATTTCGCCGGGAAGATTCGGGTCATCGAACCGGTCGAAATATTTCAGCAACTGGTTGGGGATGATCTCTACGTATTCGCCGCCGAACGAGTGGCTGTTTCCCGTAGAGAAATTGACAAAAGACATTTTGTACCTGCCGCCTGTTTTTACATTCATTTCGTGCACTTTGGCCACAAAGCCATACGGTGGCAGCCAGGAAGCGTAAGCGTCGGGGTCGGTAAAAGCCCTGAATATTTTTTCGGGAGAAGCGGTAAGCACCCGGTGTAGTTTAACGTTGTTGGTTGACATGATACAAGTTTTACAAAGTGTTTTTAATGCATTGACAGCCCAAAGATGGCGACTGGCGGCGATATTTACCGGTGGCATATATGTCAGTTTGGAGGGTGGATTATGACAGAAAACCCGGTATCTTTAGTTCATGAAAAAGGTATCGATATTAGTGCCTGAATCTTCGGTAATGCAGGCGGTGGCAGACCCGCAGTATTTGTTCGTAACGGTAAACCAGTTCCTGGCGGCAGCCGGGAAAGACCCGTTATTTGAGGTGGAACTGGTGGGCATGAAAAAAGAGATAAAGCTGAACAACGGCATGTTCTCCGTGCACACCGACCGGCAGCTTCACGAAATAACAAAAACCGACCTGATCTTTATTCCGGCGTTGTTCGGCGATATGCCGGCCGCCATTGCCAAAAACCAAGCGGCTATCCCGTGGATTGTAGAGCAGTATCATAAAGGATCGGAAGTGGCATCGCTTTGCGTGGGCGCTTTTTTGCTGGCAGCGACGGGTTTGCTGAATGGAAAGAAATGCTCCACGCACTGGGGTTTCCAGGATGAGTTCAGGGAAATGTATCCCGATGTGGAAGTGGTGGAAGGCAATATTGTAACAGAAGAAAAAAGGCTTTACTCCAGCGGGGGCGCCAATTCTTATTGGAATTTGTTATTGCACCTGGTGGAGAAATATACCAACCGGGAAACCGCCATCCTGGCTTCCAAATATTTTGCGATTGATATCGACAGGGACAGCCAGGCTGGTTTCGCCATGTTTAAAGGGCAGAAAGACCATGCCGACAAAGAGATACTGAAAGCCCAGGAATATATTGAGAAGAATATTCATGAAAAGATGTCCACCGACGACCTCGCGAAAATCACGGCAACAGGACGCCGCACTTTTGAGCGGCGGTTTAAGCTGGCCACCAACAATTCCGTTTTGGAATACATCCAGCGGATTAAAATAGAAGCGGCGAAGAAGCAGTTCGAAACCAGCCGCAAGAACATCAATGAAGTGATGTATGATGTGGGCTATACAGATACGAAGGCATTTCGCGATCTGTTCAAAAAGCTGACGGGACTTACCCCCATTGAGTACCGGAACAAGTACAACAAAATGGTGGTGCATTAGGCGGCGGGGCGGGAGACCTGCCGGGGAAAGAACCGGCTGATTACCGCCCGTTTTGATGAGTGCCGTATATGCCCTATTTTCGCCGCGGAAATCGGTCCGGTAGCTCAGTTGGATAGAGCAACTGCCTTCTAAGCAGTAGGTCATTGGTTCGAATCCAATCCGGATCACATTTGTTTTCAAGTTATTATGAGAGGCTGTTTGGTCTCTCATTTTTCTTTCGCCCCCTTCACGGCCGTTGTGACCGGAATTCTGCTTTTGGGTGAATGAAAGCGGGGTCCCTTTTACATGTAAAATGAGTTCGTAGCTTAGCAAAAAGCCCGCATGGATACAAAAGAGAAAAAAGCAGCAGGCCCCGCAGATCACCTGGCCAATGAACGAACTTTCCTGGCATGGGTCAGAACGGGTATTGCCCTGATGGGCTTCGGGTTCGTTATTGTGAAGTTTGCCTTATTTATCCGGCAGATATCCAGTATGCTTGTCGCGGATAAACAAATCCCTGTCCAGGGAAAAGGATACTCCGCCGTCATCGGCGTAGTGATGGTAGTGCTGGGAGCGCTGATGGTGGCGCTGTCGTATGTTCGCTATCGCAACATTGAAAAGCAATTGAATAATAATGAATACTACCCGTCGGGGTGGCTTGCGGCATCGGTAACATTCAGCCTGATTGCCGGCGCCATCTTACTGGTGTTGTACCTGTTGCCCAACATATAAGGCAGGAATAAAACAAATACAGTCCGCGTTTTGCAGTTACCGCGAAAGCCCTACATTTGTATAAGCACTTATATAATTATGGACTTTTACCAACAGGCAGGTGTACTCGTATTCGGCAGCAGGTTGCGGCGCCTCAGCGAAACCTGTATCGGCGACATCAATAAACTCTACAAGCAGCAGGGCATCGACTTCGAAGCGGCCTGGTTCCCGGTGTTCTACCTGTTGGGCCGGCACAGCACATTATCGGTCAATGATCTCGCCGAAACACTCTCCACCTCGCACTCGGCGGCCAGCCAACTGGTGGCCAAGCTGCAGAAAAAAGGATTGCTGAAAGCCCTCGCCGACAATGCCGATAACCGGAAAAAGATGATCGCCTTTACCGCCCGTGGCCGCCGCTTATACACGCAGATCCAGCCTGTCTGGAACGCGCTGCGGCAGGCCATGAACGAGCTCCTTGCCGAAAGCAAGGCCACCCGTCAACTGGCGCCGGCACTGACGGCGCTGGAGCAGGCGCTCGCTGCTAAGCCGGTGTACCAACGCATGCACGAACAGCTTCAACCGCAACCATTGCCATGACAACATTTTTCTACGGAACCGGCCATCTTACCACCGGCATTGCCCTTGCCATCGCCAACAAAAGCTGCCGTGCCGTGCTGGGTGAAACCGCTATCCGCAACGTGCAGGCAGGCGCCGCAGCGGTGCAGCAGATCGTTGCCGCGGGCCATTCGGTATATGGCGTCAATACCGGCTTCGGTATCCTCGCCAACACGCCGATCTCTGAAGAAGACACCCGCACCCTGCAATACAAGATTCTCCAAAGCCACAGCGTAGGCGTGGGCGCCCCGGTGGCGCCGGAGATCGCCCGGTTGATGCTCATTACCAAAGTCCATGCGCTGGCGCAGGGTTTCTCGGGCGTGCAGCTTAGTACCCTCGAGCGGCTTTGCTGGCATATCGACAATGATGTTATCCCCGTAGTGCCCGAAAAGGGATCGGTAGGCGCCAGCGGCGACCTGGCGCCCCTTGCACATCTCTGCCTGCCGCTGATCGGCCTGGGAGAGCTGTTCCACCAGGAACGAATAAGACCGGCACAGGAAGTGCTTCGCGAATATGGCCTTGAACCCATTACCCTGGGGCCGAAGGAGGGGCTGGCGCTTATCAACGGCACCCAGTTCATTCTCGCCCATGCCGTCAAAGCCCTGCAACGTTTTCACAATTGTCTCGAAGCAGCCGATATCATTGGCGCCATGAGCCTCGAAGCGCTCACCGGCACCAAAGCACCGTTCGATGAACGCCTGCATACCCTGCGACCCTTTGAAGGTAATACGCTCGTGGCCCAACGCCTGCGGAGGTTGCTGGAAGGATCTGCCATTATGCAAAGCCATATCGATTGCGGCCGCGTACAGGATCCATATTCATTGCGCTGCATGCCCCAGGTGCACGGCGCTTCGCGTAACGCCTGGCTGCACCTCAAAACGTTGACCGATACCGAGTTGAATGCTGTTACCGATAACCCGGTTATTTTCGGGGCAGACGATAGTATCAGCGGTGGCAACTTCCACGGACAACCGCTCGCGCTGCCACTCGATTACAATTGCATCGCCGCTGCCGAGCTGGGAAATATATCCGACCGGCGCTGCTACCTGCTGCTTGAAGGAAAATGGGGGCTGCCGATGCTGCTGATGAACAACGTGGGCCTGAACAGCGGTTTCATGATTCCCCAATACACAACGGCCGCGCTGGTAACAGAAAATAAAACGCTTTGTTTTCCCGCCAGCGCCGACAGCATTCCCACCTCACTGGGGCAGGAAGACCATGTAAGCATGGGCAGCATCAGCGGCCGTAAGCTTAACCAGGTGATCGGTAACCTCGAACATATTCTCGCCATCGAGCTGATGAGCGCCTGCCAGGCCATCGAGTTCCGCCGACCGCTGAAGAGCAGCCCCGTGCTCGAGTTTGCGCATGAGCATGTACGTGAGCAGGTAGGCTTCGCCAGCGAAGACCGCATTTTCGCGAACGACATCAACCTGCTTACCGGCATGATCAGCGATCTCAGCTTCGTGCATGCCGTAACCGCCTTTGCCAACGGGCATGCACAACCGCTGAATGAAAATCACCCGCAATTCGAGCTGTAAGCCGTCATCATTAATACCGCCACCATGTTCAAACGCTACGACCCCGTCAGATATAAAACGCCCACCGGCAGCAAGCTTCGTTGCAAGGGCTGGCAGCAGGAAGCGGCCCTTCGCATGCTGCTCAACAACCTGGACCCCGCCGTGGCAGAACGGCCCGACGACCTGATCGTATACGGCGGCCGTGGTAAAGCCGCGCGTAATTTTGAATCGCTCGACCTGATCATCAGGGCGCTGGAAGACCTGGAGAACAACGAATCGCTGCTCATACAGAGCGGCAAGCCGGTCGGCATACTGCAAACCCATGCCGATGCACCGCGGGTGCTGATCTCCAATTCGCAGCTCGTGCCGCAATGGGCTACCTGGCAGCATTTTGACGAGCTGGAGAAGAAAGGACTGATGATGTACGGCCAGATGACCGCCGGATCGTGGATCTATATCGGCTCGCAGGGGATTGTGCAGGGCACCTATGAAACCTATGCCGCTGCGGCCGACAAACACTTCAACGGCTCGCTGCGGGGTACGCTCAACGTTACCGCGGGCCTTGGGGGCATGGGCGGCGCACAGCCCCTGGCCATTACCATGAACGAAGGCGTGGCGCTGATTGCGGAAGTGGAAGAATGGCGCATCGACAAACGCATCGAAACACGCTACCTCGACCGGAAAATGACCGGTATCGATGCCGCCATCGACCTGGCCCTCGATGCAAAAAATAAAAAGCAGCCGCTCAGCATCGGCGTATGCTGCAATGCCGTGCACCTGCTCGAACGGCTGATCGAAAGAAAGATCGTGCCCGATACCCTTACCGACCAAACCTCGGCGCACGACCCGCTGATCGGTTATGTGCCGCACAGCATTCCGCTGGCCGAAGCCAACCAGCTCAGAACCACCAACCCCGATGCCTACCTGCAGTTGAGCTATGACAGCATGCGCCTGCACGTAGAGCACATGCTGGCATTACAGCAAATGGGCGCTATTACTTTTGACTACGGTAACAATATCAGGGCTCGCGCCCGCGAGCGCGGACTGGTCAATGCCTTTGATTTTCCCGGTTTCGTGCCTGCCTATATACGCCCGCTTTTCTGCGAGGGAAAAGGGCCTTTCCGCTGGGCTGCCCTCAGCGGTGATCCCCACGATATTGCTGTTACCGATGAACTGATTGGCGGATTATTCCCGCACAACCAAAGCCTGCAGCGATGGCTGCGCCTGGCCAAAGAGAAGATCGCTTTCCAGGGGCTGCCCGCGCGCATCTGCTGGCTCGGCCAGGGTGAACGTGAAATAGCGGGGCTTGCTTTTAACGAACTTGTAAAAACAGGAAAGGTCGGCGCGCCGATTGTTATAGGACGCGATCACCTCGATACCGGTTCGGTGGCCAGCCCCAATCGCGAAACCGAAGCCATGCTCGATGGTTCCGATGCCGTGGCCGACTGGCCGTTGCTGAATGCCCTGGTCAACACGGCGGGCGGCGCCTCGTGGGTAAGCCTGCACCACGGCGGTGGCGTGGGGATGGGTTACAGTATTCATGCCGGTATGGTGATCGTGGCTGATGGCACCGATGCCGCCGCGGCGCGTCTGCGGCGGGTGCTGCGCAACGACCCCGGCCTGGGCGTTATCCGCCATGCCGATGCCGGTTATGACATTGCGAAGGACCAGTCGCGCAAACATCGGTTGTCCATCAACGATAGATTGTCCGGTAACCGGGGCTGACGTATCTTGAATAAAATTTCCTATGATCCAGTCCATCAACGATTTTAAACGGGTATTCTTTATCGGCATCGCCGGTACGGGTATGAGCGCCATCGCGCAGTACCTGAAAGGCATTGGTAAGGAAGTGAGCGGCAGCGACCGTTACTTCCATCCCGGCGAACGGAACGACACCCAGGCCAGGCTGGAAGCCGAAGGCATATCCTGCTTTTTGCAAGATGGGTCGGGTATTGATGCCGGTATCGACCTGGTGGTGGTATCAACGGCCGTAGAAGAGACCGTGCCTGAAGTCATCAAAACCCGCTCGCTGCATATTCCCATCATCAAACGCAGCGAGCTGCTGGCCCTTATTGCGAAAAGCAAAAAGACCATTGCCGTGGGCGGTACCTCGGGCAAATCAACTACCAGCGCCATGTTATTTGAGATTATGCAGTACGCGGGGTTGAGCCCGAGCATTATCAGTGGCGCCGGCCTGGTAAGCATTATCCGCGAGGGGAAGATCGGCAATGCCAAAGTGGGCCAGGGCGACTGGCTGGTGATCGAAGCCGACGAGAGCGACGGCAGCATTGTACAGTACCATGCCGAGATTGGTTTGTTGCTGAACATCGACAAAGACCACAAGGAGATTGACGAGCTGATGACCATTTTCAAAACCTTTCAGCAGAACAGCAACCGATTCGTGGTGAACCGGTCGCATTCCCTGGCGGCTGCCTTGAGCCGGAACATCAACGACGATTTCTGCCATCATGCGGCCTGCGAGGCCGGTTATATTGCCACCGGCTTCAGGCAGGAGGGCCTGACGATTTCTTTCCAGGTGAACCACGTGCCTTTCAGCCTGAAAGTGGTGGGGCGTCATAACATGGAAAATGCCCTGGCGGCGGCCACCGTGGCGGCACTGGCAGGCGTTGACCTCAGCACCAGCGCCGAAGCCCTGCAGCAATACGAAGGCATTTACCGCCGGCACCAGGTATGGGGCGAAAAGCACGGTGTCTGGCTGATCGACGACTATGCCCACAACCCGGCGAAGTGCGCCGCCAGCATCGAAGCCTGCCAGCCGATAGCGCCCAAGCTGATCGCCTGGTTTCAGCCGCATGGTTATGGACCCACGCGTTTTTTGCGCGCCGATTTTGTGGCCGAGATAGCGAAGGTGCTGCGCCCGCAAGACGAGATATGGATGAGCGAAATATTCTATGCCGGCGGTACGGCCACCAAAGATATTTCCGCAAACGACCTGATCAACGATCTCAAAGCCCTGGGCAGGAACGCCTGGTTCACCGAGCACCGGGAGAACCTGGTCAATGACTTACGGTCACACCTAACCGCAGATTGCTGCCTGCTGCTGATGGGCGCCCGCGATCCTTCACTGGAAAATTTCGCACAGGAGGTGTGGGCGGCCTTATGACGACTCTCTACACCAATATTGCCCGCCTGGCCGGTACCGGTGTTTTCAAAGCGGCCAAGCGCGGCGAAGCCCTGGCCACGCTGAACAGCATTGAAAATGCCTGGCTGCTGACTGAAGGCGGCGAGATTGCCGGTTTCGGCGATGCTGCCCGCCTGCCCGCTGCCCGCCCCGCGCATACAGTAGATGTGGAAGGCGGAATGATATTGCCAGCCTGGTGCGACAGTCACACGCATATGGTATTCGGCGCCAGCAGGGAGCAGGAATTTGTCGATAAGATGAACGGTTTGAGTTATGCGGAGATCGCCGCAAAAGGCGGCGGCATTCTTAACTCGGCCCGCCAACTGGCTGCCCTGTCTGAAGACGAGCTGTTCAACCTCGCCTGGCAGCGCCTGCGCGAAGCGAATGCGCTGGGCACCGGCGCCATCGAAATAAAAAGCGGTTATGGGTTAACGGTAGAAACCGAGCTGCGCATGCTGCGCGTGATCCGTCGGCTGAAAGAAAAAGCGCCGGCGCCCGTTAAAGCGAGTTTTCTCGGCGCCCATGCCTACCCGCTTGCTTATCGCGATGACCATGAAGCTTACCTGCGGCTGATAGAAGACGAGATGTTGCCGTCCATCGCCGCCGAAAAGCTGGCCGACTATATCGATGTTTTCTGCGAGGACGGCTTTTTCTCCGTCGCCGAAACCGAACGGCTGCTGCTGGCGGGAAAACGTTACGGGCTCAAACCGAAAATACACGCCAACCAGTTACACCTGTCGGGCGGCGTACAAACCGGCGTTAAACACCAGGCAGTATCGGTGGACCATCTCGAAACCGTGGACGATGCCGCCATCAGCACGCTGGCGGGTTCTTCCACCATCGGCACCCTGCTGCCAACAGCCGCGTTCTTTTTACGCATGCCATACCAGCCCGCCCGGCAACTGATCAATGCCGGCGCCGCCATCGCCCTCGCTACCGATTACAACCCGGGCTCCAGCCCCGGATTGAATATGAACTTTGTTGTTTCGCTGGCTTGCATCCAGCTGAAGATGCTGCCCGAAGAGGCCATTAACGCCGCCACCATCAATGGCGCCGCGGCTATGGAGCTGGCCGGTATCACCGGCAGCATCACCACCGGCAAACGGGCCGACTTTATCATTACCCGGCCCGTTCCTTCACTCGCGTACCTGCCTTATTCTTTCAGCACCAACCTGGTAAGACAGGTGGTGCTCGCGGGCAAGCCGCAACAGGAATGGCGTCCGAATCTGGCAAACTAACCTTACATTCAGGATACAAAACGATTTTATGCCAGTGCCGCATTTCAAATACTACAATAAACAGGATCTTTTGTACCTGACACGCCTCCGACGGTTCGAAACCAGGCTGGGCGAGCGTTTGCAGGTATTGTCATCTGCAGATGATATCGCTGCGCAATTGCATCACTCACCGGCGCGCTTCGTATTGCTGGGTATTCCTGAAGACATCGGCGTAAAAGCGAATTACGGTAAGGGCGGCGCCGACTCGGTGTGGATTCCTTTCCTGGTTGCCTTTCTGAACCTGCAAAGCAATGACTTCCTGACGGGAGACGAAATATTGTTACTGGGACATTTTGATTTTGGCGACCTGCAATACCTGATCGAAAACCACGCAAAAGGAGAGGAGGAGAAGATAGAAGCGTACCGGCATGCCGTGGCCCAGATCGACGAAGAGGTGGAAAACCTCGTCAAAGGCATCGTGGCGGCCGGCAAGATACCTATCGTGATCGGCGGTGGTCACAACAATGCCTACCCGCTGATCAAAGGCGCCGCCCGCGGACTACTGAAAGCAAACCGTATTCCGCTGGCGCAGATCAATGCGGTCAACCTCGACGCGCACACCGATTTTCGTCCTGCAGAAGGACGACACAGCGGTAACGGATTCCGTTATGCCGAAGAAGACGGTTACTTACAGAAATATTGCGTGATCGGCGTTCAGGAAAACTATCTCCAGCAGAATGTATGGCTTGACTTCGTCAACAATCCATTTCTTGACATGATCACTTACGAAGATATTTTCGTGCAGGAAAAGCGGAATTTCGATCAGGCGGTTATCCATGCCTGTTCCTTTGCGGGCGATAATTTTTGCGGCATCGAGCTCGATCTCGACGTGATTGAAAATACCCTCAGCAGCGCCTGCAGCCCCGTAGGTGTTACCGCCCTGCATGCCCGCCGCTACCTGACCCTTGCCGCCCGCACCCTGCAACCCGCTTACCTGCACATCTGCGAAGGCGCCGTGCAGCTCAGTGACGGCGAAAAAGCTTCAGGAACAGGGAAGCTGGTGAGCTACCTGGTAAGCGACTACGTTAAAGAAGCCAAAAGCCAGCTTTAAAAAGCTCCTCTCGAAAACCGGTATCCCAGGTTTACATAGTTTTTCAGGATACCGGAGTTGCCACTGTACATAAAAGAAAATTCCAGCGGGCCGATTACCGAGTCGAAGCCGAGTGTAATGGCATACCCGTTCAGCAGGTGCCTGGTATATGCGTTGCCTTCTTCGGCTTTCAGGAAAGAATGATACATAAGATTGAACGTGGCGGCGGCATAGGTTGATCCGGTGAACTGGTAACGCCAGTTCAGTGCTCCCTTGAGAAGGCTGTTGGTGCGAATGGCCAGGTCGGAAATGCCGGCAAAAGAAACCTGGTTGCGCATCATGGGCACCATTCCGCCTACGGCAAAATCATTAAACACCACCTGGTTGGTATTGAAGTTGATGGCCGATTCGGCTTGCAGGGTAAGGTAATTGCGGCGCGACACAGGCACCACTTTTTCGATCTGGAAGCGGGTCCGGAAAAAATCGCCGCGTAACACGTTCAGCGAATCGCCGTTCAGGGGTTGGCCGTTCAACTTTATATTTCTTGACTGGGATACCAGCATCGAAGGCTCGAACAGCGCATAGGTGCCTTTGCGGGGCAGGAAAAGCCGGTCGTGCGAATTGTATTCATATCGCAGGTAACCCTGGAAATAGTTGTTGTTGCCGGAAAGCTGCAGCAGTTGCCCGCTGAGGGGTTTTACATCCACCCGTTCCCAGTGCACGCCGGCGGCATACGATTGACGCCGCTTGTAAGCAAGCTGTAACCGCGTATCGGCATAGGTGCTGAAGCTGCGGTATTGACCGAGCACTTTGTAATCGTCGTAATAAGAAAACTCCTGCCGCTCGAGGTACCCTTCGCTTACCCATGCCAGGGGTACCTTCTTGGTGCCGAAAATACGGGTGTATTCCAGGCGCATGCGCGGATTTTCCGACAGCCCTGCCGTGAGCGATAAAATGCTCGGCTTGCCGAATACATCGCGCAGGCTCAGGTTGGCGATCAGCATGATATTGGTAAGCGTATTGTAGTTGATGGCCAGCTTGGCGGTGATGGCCGCATACTCTTCTGCTTTCAGCCGCATATCGGCCATCCGGTAACCGACTGAATCCAATTGGTAATACAGCCGGCTGAAATAGCGTGTGCCATAAACCTGCCTGATGGCGTCTTCCAGCTCCCGGGTATTGTAGGCATGCCCTTCCTTAATGCCCATCATGCGGCGTAAAAAGGGTTGGCTGATCACACGGATGCTGTCGGTGATGATCTTCCGGATAAAGACCTTATCGTCGATAGACGGAAAGCTGATTTTCTCCGGCGGTCCGTAGATCGCATTGAGTGAATCGGCCAGTTTTTTAAAGGCAGGATAATACTGCCGCCCCATTTCCAGGCCGATGGCGATAATGGAATCGCTGCTGGCGAAGCTGGCGGAGGTATAGGCGCCTACCGGGTGATTGATATAATAATCGCACAAGGCGATCTCCTCGCTGCTGAGTCCGGCTTCTTTGTAAAAAGCGATCTGCATCAGCACCTGTAAGGGCGAGGTGAGCTTTTCGGCCGATAATAAACCACTGGCCACATTGCTGCCGATCACGATATCGGCGCCCATCTTGCGCACGTCGCTTACAGGGAAATTGCGGATGAGTCCGCCGTCGACCAATTTCTTTCCTTCATAAGGCACGGCTGTAAATACGGAGGGGATCGCCATGCTGGAACGCACCGCACTGATCAGGTCGCCCTTGTCCATCACGACGGCTTCGCCGGTGGCGAGATCGGTGGCGATGCATTTAAAAGGCCGCTGCAACTGGTTGAAATCGCGTACGCCATATACCGGGCTGTACAATTCGTTGAACTTGAGCCAGAGTTCTTCTGCCTCCAGCACACCGCTGGGCATCTTGAATTTGCCTTTTTCCATCGGGATCTCGAGGGCATAACGGCCATACTCTGCTTTTTCTTCCATGATAAAAGCGTTGAGCGACGACTTATTGCTGAGCAATACGTTCCAGTTCATGCTTTTGGCGATCTGGTAAATGGAATCGCCCGAATAGCCGATGGCATAGAGGCTGCCCATAATGGCGCCCATGGAAGTGCCGGTTACATAATCGACCCGCAGCCCGGCAGAGTCAAGCGCTTTAAG
>JBDHYM010000053.1:0-16001 GCA_039811405.1 Flavihumibacter sp.
AAAAAAAGCACCGAGATCCTGGTCGAGCCGCAGGTAGGTATCTTCCGCTTCAATGGAATTAGGCCCGAAGGCGTGACCAACATAATCGGTCGATGACAGGCTGACGGCGAGAAAATCGGTAAAATCACCTTTCCCCAGCTTTTCCTGCTGTACGGCCAGTTTGGCCACCTCGAGCGTCATGCTGTTTCCCCAGGGCGTGGATGAAATGCTGTTGTAATTCTTCCCGATAAATTTTTTCAGGTCGTATGGAAATGTTTTTGCCTCGCTGCCGAAAGGCTTTCCCTCCCAGGGAACGTCATCGGCGCTGCTGTTCACATAGGTGTCGATCGGGTATAAGGTGGACCATCCTTTTTCATAGTACTGATCCACATGCTTTTCTTCGTTGTAACGCGTCAGCCAGGCGGGCAAGGTTTTCATGTAAAAGGTAGAGCTGATCCAGTTACCCGTTTTGTTGTCGAACCAGTAGGCGGCATTGGCGGCATGACCGGCGGGCAGTATGGCGCCGCGGTCTTTAATGGCCACCCCGATCACTTTCGAACGGTAATTGGAGCTGGTTCGCAGCTCGTCGGTGATGGTGCTGGTGAGCATGTTGCGCGGGCTCATCCGGCCGGCGGCACTGGTGCTGCCCACGGTTTCGGCCGATTCGTCTTCCGTACAGTACACGTTTTTATCCCGGAGCCGGTCGATCCAGTTATTCCCGGTAATACCATGCACGGCCGGTACCGAACCGGTGTACACGCAGGTATGTCCGCACGCTGTATAAGTGGGCGTATAAGGAATCAGGCAGTTCTCGTTGGAGAATCCCTGGCCGGTGAGTCGTTTGAAGCCGCCGTTCGCTTTGTAACGATCGGCATAACGGTACAAATAATCCCAGCGCATCTGGTCAACCACCATTCCGACTACCAGCTTAGGACGGGGAGAAGAGGCTATTTTGGGTTGAGACCAGGCGGGTATTATCAAGAAAATACCTACAAACAGACTGAGGATTCGTTGCATTTGACCGGTTTTTGGCAAATATAGCCGCAGCACCCCCTATTTATTTTACCTTTGCGTCAATTTTAAAAGAAACATTTTGTTCATATGGCAGATATTTTCGAAAAGCTGGTAAATAATGGCGGACCGATTGGTCAGCATATGAAAAGAGCACATGGATATTTCGCTTTTCCGAAGCTGGAAGGAGAATTGGGGAGCCGGATGATGTTCAGGGGCAAGGAAAGAATCGTATGGAGCCTGAACAATTATCTCGGGCTGGCGAACCATCCCGAGACGCGTAAAACCGACGCCGAAGCCGCCACGCGCTGGGGCATGGGCTACCCGATGGGCGCCCGGATGATGAGCGGCAATACAAAGTACCACGATGAGTTGGAAAAAGTGCTCTGCGCGTTCACGAAGCGCGAAGACGCCATGCTGCTGAACTTCGGCTACCAGGGCATTATGAGCTGTATCGATGCGCTGGTCAACCGTCGCGACGTGATCGTATATGATGCCGAATGCCATGCCTGTATCGTCGACGGCATCCGCATGCACCTGGGATACAGCTATACTTATAAGCACAACGACCTGGAAGATTGCGAGAAGCAACTGCAGCGCGCCGTTAAAATGGCGGAAAAATCGGGCGGCGGCATTTTACTGATCACCGAAGGCGTTTACGGTATGAGCGGCGACCAGGGCAGGCTGAAAGAAATTGTGGCCCTGAAAGCCAAATATGAATTTCGCATACTGATCGACGATGCCCACGGCTTCGGCGCCATGGGCGCCACCGGCGCGGGTACCGACGAAGAGCAAGGAGTGCAGGACGGCATTGACCTCTATTTCTCCACTTTCGTAAAATCAATGGGCAGCATCGGCGCCTTTATGGCCGGCCCGAAAGACGTGCTGTCGTACCTCCGTTACAATACCCGTTCGCAGATCTTCGCGAAGAGCCTGCCGATGATTGTGGTGGAAGGTATGCTGAAGCGGATGGATATGCTGAAAACCATGCCTGAACTTCGCGAGAAGCTGTGGACCGTTACCCGCACACTTCAGCAGGGCCTGCGCGACCGTGGATTCGACCTGGGCAAAACCAACACCATGGTAACGCCCGTTTATATGAAAGGCGACGTGCCCGAGGCAACCGCCATGGTACTGGATCTGCGCGAGAACTACAATATCTTCTGCTCTATCGTGGTGTACCCCGTGATCCCCAAGGGGCAGATCATTTACCGGCTGATACCTACCGCCGCCCACTCGATGGAAGACATTGAGCTCACCCTGAAAGCATTTTCCGAAACAAAAGCCAAGCTGGATGCCGGCGCCTATAAAGTGGCGGAGATTCCGGATATGGCCGAGACGATGTGATATTGGAAGTCGCTGGCTTTTGTTTCTCGCAGATTATTGAGAGACTCCAGCGGGCGCGGGCTCTTGTTTCTCGCAGGCGTTTCTCGCAGAGACCGCAAAGGAGCAAAGGCCGCAAAGGGATAAATCCTTTGACGGGCGACGAATACGATATAAAGCTGTGCATACCCGTTAGACAGGTGGTGATTTGCGTCGCTGACCGGCAAGTTCAATGTAGCAGACGCTGATAAACGGCGCCGATAGCGCTGAAAAATTCGATCTTCCCTTCAAAGCTGTTTTCGGTGCAGCCTGGCCTGGCATTCATTATTTCCAATCCGGCCAAATAAGAAAACTCCTTTGCGGCCTTTGCTCCTTTGCGGTCTCTGCGAGAAACAAGAGCCCGCGCCCGCTGGAGTCTCTCAATAATCTGCGAGAAACAAAAGCCCGCACCTGCCGGTAAGCCGACAAAAAAAATCCCGCCTTTCGGCGGGATGCACTAATCAAATACCATTAACCATTAAACCTTATCCTATGAAAATTCAAATATAAGATGTTAACGACGTAACATTGGTTGCAATGCCAATTTTTTTTTGCAAAAAAAAGACATCCCCGGCTCAGGCAGTTTGTAGCGGCTGGCTGATCCGGGCGAACGGAGCGGTGGAGATAAAAATGATGGCGGATCTGGAAGAAAAACAAAGGACAGGATCGACATCCCGTCCGTTCTTTATCCAATATCCTATGAAAAACCAGTTATATTGACGAGGGGAATGCCTGTTTCGTTGCAGGAATGTTAATTATGTGCTGAAATTCACCAATTGCCCTTAAAACCGCGCTGGTAGGCAGGGAATGGGCTTGAGGTGTAGACGCCTTCTCCGAAATACTTTACAAGGGGCTCCAGCTCTTTGGGTTCAAGATAACCGGGAACTGGCTGCGGGTCATTGGTACCGGCAGGGATAATCACCGTGGTGGGATAAGAAAGCTGACCGCCACTCAGAAAAAGCGCTATTTCATTCACCTTGTATTGCGGATTAAACGAATATGTGCGTCCCTTCCAGGTTACTTTTGTTTTCGATTCCGCATCCAGTTTCACGGCATAGAACTTCCCGTTGAGATAATCATATACTTTTTTGTTGCGATAGGTTTTCTTATCCATCACCTTACACCAGCCACACCAGTCGGTGTACAGGTCGATCAAAATCGGGCGGGGCTCTTTCTGCGCAGCCGCTTCGGCCTCAGCGAGGGTCATCCATTTCATACCAGCCGCTGATGTCTGGGCGCCGGCTGTCTGGCCGACCAGAAAAAGGCATATCCAAAGAATGATTGCAGGCATTGTACATTTGTTGTTCGCAATATAATCACCCCGCATGCAAAAAATTGTTATAGCTGTTACCGGTGCCAGCGGCGCTATTTATGCTAAACTGCTGTTCGACAAGCTTACCCGGCTGCAGAACCAGTGGTCGGCCGTAGCGGTGGTCATGACAGACAATGCAAAAACAGTGTGGCAAACCGAACTGGGCAACAACGACTTTCTGGGGTACCCGGGGTTTCAGTTCTATGATAAGAACGATTTTTATGCGCCTTTCGCATCCGGCTCGGGTCAATTTAACACTATGATCGTTGTTCCCTGCTCTATGGGGACCCTCGGCAGGGTAGCCGGCGGCATCAGTAATGACCTCATTTCCCGGGCTGCCGATGTGATCCTGAAAGAAAGACGCCGCCTCATCTGCGTATTGCGCGATACGCCTTTTAACCTCATCCATATCAGGAATATGGAGCAGGTAACGCTGGCAGGAGGCATTATCTGCCCCGCATCACCTTCTTTCTACAGCCGGCCGCAAACCCTCGAAGACGTCGCGGCCACCGTGGTGGACCGGGTGATTGATCTGGCCGGTTTACAGCAAGACAGCTATCGCTGGGGCGGATAATACCCGCAGGAAAGCCGTCAGCGCAGGTCCACTTCCTCAACGCCCGGGTAATTCGCTTTGTTGAAAACAAAGCTATCATCGGGCACACTTGCTTTACCGTTGAAGCTTTGTACGGAATAAGTGTATTTATTGCCGTTCTTCTCCAGCACTTTGGTGGCATTGATGGCCTTGCTGGCCTTATCTACATACACATACACTTTATGAAAAGGCTTGGTTTTGTCGACCGGGGTCAGCTCGATTTCCTGGATGGTTTTCGCACCTGCCTTTTTTTCACCGTTCAGCTTGTACAAAAAGTCCTTGTCGTAAAAATTGGTAAAAAGCTTTTGGGGAGTGATGGTGCCCTGACCGCCGTCGAATTTGGTAAGGGTTACTTCATTCGACGCCTTGTCGTAGGTCCATACGGTCTTACCATCGCAATAGATCTCCTGACCGGTAATATTGATCTTGTACTTACCATCTTTCATCCATACAATGCCTTTTTTGGTGCCTTGTACTTTGCCGTTCCCGTCTTCTACCTGCAACGTAAAATTGGACTGCACGGCTTTAAATGTTTTAAACCGGGCGCTTACGGCATCCAGAACGGCCTTGGCAGCAGGGTCGTTCGATTGCGCAAAACCTGTTAAAAAACCGCTAAAAACCAAACACAAAAGCGTAATAATATTTTTCATATCGCTGTTTTAAAAAAAATCGAGCCAAATATATTCTTTTCAGATGCAATCCTTTGACGATTGGTTGTGCGCCAGGTTTAATCGCCGCCTGTTGTCAGGGCATCTGCGCCAGGAATTCTTCCAGCTCCGCCTCGGTTTTCATCATCACTTCCCGGGCCTTGCTGCCCAGGTTCGGCCCTACCACGCCAGCCGATTCGAGCTGGTCCATCAGGCGGCCCGCCCGGTTATAGCCCAGCTTCATGCGCCTTTGCAGCAACGAGGTGGATCCGATCTGGTTTTGTACAATCAGGCGGGCGGCGTCTTCAAAAAGCGGGTCTTTATCGTTGAGATCGAAATCCTTTCCTTCCATGTCTTTTTCGTCCACATACTCGGGTAGCAGGAAAGCCTGGGGGTATCCGCGCTGACTGCCGATAAAATCGGTAACGCTTTCCACTTCGGGCGTATCTACAAACGCGCATTGCAGCCTGGTCAGCTCTCCATTGTAAGAGATCAGCATATCGCCTTTCCCGATCAGTTGTTCGGCACCACCGGCATCCAGAATGGTGCGGCTATCGATCTTCGACGATACCTTAAACGCAATCCGGGCGGGAAAGTTGGCCTTAATGGTGCCCGTAATAATATTCACCGAGGGGCGCTGGGTGGCGATGATCAGATGAATGCCCACGGCACGCGCCAACTGGGCCAGGCGCGCGATCGGCATTTCCACTTCCTTACCCGCGGTCATGATCAGGTCGGCAAACTCATCTATCACCAATACCATGAACGGCAGGAACTGGTGTCCCTTTTGCGGGTTCAGCTTTCTTTTGATGAACTTTTCGTTGTACTCCCTGATATTCCGTGTACCGGCTTCCTTGAGCAGGTCGTACCGGTTGTCCATTTCTATGCACAACGCGTTCAGGGTATGTACCACTTTTTTCGTATCGGTGATAATCGCTTCTTCTTCACCGGGCAGCTTGGCCAGGAAGTGCTTTTCGATGGTACGGTAAATGCTGAGTTCCACCTTTTTCGGGTCGACCAATATGAATTTCAGTTGCGAGGGATGTTTTCGGTACAGCAGAGACACGAGAATGGCATTCAGCCCCACCGATTTACCCTGGCCCGTGGCACCGGCCATCAGCAGGTGCGGCATGGTGGTAAGGTCAACGATGAAATTTTCATTGTCGATCTTCTTACCGATGGCGATCGGCAGGCTGAAATTGCTGTTCTGGAATTTCTCCGAATTCAGCAGGGTCTTCATGCTGACCACTGTCTTCTTTACATTAGGCACTTCAATACCGATGGTACCCTTGCCGGGAATGGGCGCAATGATACGGATGCCGAGAGCGGCCAGGCTTAGCGCGATATCGTCTTCCAGGTTCTTGATACGCGATATCCGCACGCCGGCGGCGGGTACGATCTCATATAAGGTAACGGTGGGTCCTACCGTGGCAAATATCTTCTGGATCAGGATATCGTAGTTCTTCAGTGTATTGATGATCTGGTTCTTATTGGCTTCCAGCTCGGTGGCATCCTGAACGATCTTTTCACTGCCATGGGTTTCGAGCAGGTCGAGCGCAGGGTATTTATAGTCGCGCAGGTCGAGCGTAGGCTCGTAAGGGGCCATATCGGCAACGGGGGTCGTTTCGTCTTCTTCCCCATCGGCTTCGGGAACTGTTTTGATCTCCAGCTCCAGATCAGCCACCGGCGGGGAGTGTTTTACCGGCGGCGGTGCTATCACTGCAGGCGCCGTCACCGGTTCAGGATTTACCAGCGCCGGCGTTTCCGCCAGGGCTACAGGTTCTTCTTCTTTTTCCACCAGCTCAAGCGGAAAACTGTCTTCCGCTGATTCCACCGCCGGGGGAATCACTACCACTCCTTTGTTGCCTTTCAGGCCGTTTCTTTTTTTCACCGGCTCCTCGATGGTCAGCTTCGCTTCGGGCGCTTCGGTAACGGGCACGGGGGCGGGATCCCCTTCCTCGTTCCGGTTCGGCAGACTGGGCATTTTAGGAACATTGATCGCGGGGTTAAAGCGCCAGATCACATACGCCAGCCCGGTAAGCAGCAACACGGCTCCAGTGCCGATCTTACCCAGAAAACTAGTCATCCATTTGCTGATCATGGCGCCCACGGCGCCACCCCAGGGGAAGGCCGTTTTGCCGGAGAAAAACGCCAGGGTCACACTGAAGAAAAGCAGCCCGATCAGCACATATCTTGCATTACGCGCTACCCGGAAAAGCGGCCGGCCGAAAAGCAGGTTGGCGCCGGCCACAAAAAAAAGGCTGCACAGGAAAAAAGAAGCCAGCCCGAATCCTTTGTAAAAAAACAGGTGAGAGACCCAGGCGCCGAGGCGGCCCAGCAAATTGGCTACACGGCTGTCGTTGCCGAAAAGAAATTCGCTGCCGCCGCGGAATACTTTATCCTGGTCTTCCCGCCAGGTGAACAGGTATGATACAAATGCAACAAAAAGAAAAACAGCTAACAGGAGCAGAACGGCGCCCATGATTTTGTGAAACCGTTCGTCTCTGATGACCGATGCTACCGCAACCTTCTCTTCTTTCTCCGGCCGCAGGTCAACGGCCTCGGGTACTGGCTTTTTCTTGGATTTCAGCTTATTTGCCATAGTTGCAAATATACATTTACACCCAAAGAAATTGTACTTTGGCAAATGCGGATTTTTGCACTGCTTTCTTTCTGTTGCCTGGCGCTGCCGGCCTTGCACGCCCAGACAGGAAAGCGGCCGTCCGACACCATCTTTCTCAGCAAAATCCGGCTTGCCGCCTCCATCGCCCAACAGGCCGGCTTTTTTGCAGACAGCAGCCGGCGCATCGGCGAGCCGCCGCCCGAACAATTGCCCGGCATACAGGCCATCCCTCCTTCGTCGCAGGGCAAACTCGATCCGCACACAATAGGTCACTGCATGAACCTTGTATTCGTTGTCTGCAACGACCTGGCTGAAGAGAAAACGATGTTTGTGCTTCCGGGGTTTTATGTAGACCAGACCCGGCTCTTTAAAGACAACCCGCAAACCGGCCGCTTTGAGCCGGTGGCGCCGGTGGCGCTCCGCACGAAATACGACGAACAGATGGGTCGCCTCCTGAAGATAGGTCCCGGTGAAACCGGCCGCTACCTCATGCAGCTCCATTTCATCAAAACCACCGTCAACAGGCTGCAGCCCGTTATCTGTTTCGATTATTACATTCCGCAACTGCTGTCGGAAGTGCAGCACGACCGCCGGCTGAACATCATCATTACCTACATGGTTTGCGGTATTATGCTGATGATGATCTTTTACTCGCTGGCCGGTTATTACACAAACCGCAGCATTGATTTCATCTATTATGCATCGTATTCTTTCCTGCTGGCGGTGATGTTCTTTTTCAAGGCTTTTTTCTACCGCACACCGCTGACCGGCAATTATTTTTTTGAAAGCTACCTTGATTTTATGCTGCAGGGTATAGGTATCTTTTTTTATTTCCTCTTTCTGCAAACTTTCCTGCAAACAAAAAGCACCTTCCCGCTGCTGCATGCCATCATCCGTTCCCAAAAGCTGATTACGATAGCAGGCCTCGCCGTATTTACCCTGCTTCATTTTTTTACCGACCGCTTCGTGGTGCAGAACATGGTCGAGAACATGGTCAAATACGCCTGGTCGTTCAGCACTATTTTCTTGATCGGTTATGCGGTGTTCAACCGCTCTGCCATTCTACATTATGTGGCCATCGGTCATTTTTTCCTGTTTCTCGGCGGGCTTCTCTCCCTCTTCCTGATCAACAGCGCTTACCGGTTTTCAGGGTCCGTGGCCGTGCTGGTGAACGACTCTTTGTTCTGGTATGAAATGGGCGTATTGTTCGAACTGGTATTTTTCCTGGTAGCGCTGTCGTACAAGAACAAGCAGGATATCAGTGCGCGGGCCCGTGAAAAAGAACGTTTGCTGATGGCGGTCGAAAGAGAAAGCATTGAACGAAAAATGGCCGTGCTGGCAGCGCAGCAGGAAGAGCGGAACCGTATCTCGGCCGACATGCACGATGAGCTCGGGTCGGGCATAACCGCCATCCGGCTGCTCAGCGAACTGGTGAAGGCAAAGATGAAAGACAATACAGCGCCCGAGATCGAAAAGATATCACAGTCGGCGAACGACCTGATCGGAAAAATGAACACCATTATCTGGACCATGAAGAGCGCCAACGACCGCATCGATAACCTGATCGCCTACGTCAGGAACCATGCAGCCGAATTCTTCGACAATACGGATATCACCTGCCAGGTGTTGCAGCCCGACGACATTCCGGTCATCGAAATCTCCGGCGAGAAAAGACGCAATATTTATCTCTGCATCAAAGAGGCGCTGAACAACATCGCCAAACATGCAAAAGCCAGCCATGTAACGCTCCGGTTTTTGATCAACAGCGACCTTTGCATAACCATTCACGACAACGGCATAGGGTTGGATGCCGCCGGTATCCGCCTGTTCAGCAATGGCATCTCCAATATGCGCAAACGCATGGAAAGCATCGGTGGCAATTTCTCGATCAGCAGCGATGACCACGGAACGGAGATTGTACTGACCATTCCCCTTTAAAAACAGCCGCTACAGTGATTTCTGCACGGCCCAGGCCAGTAACAACCACCCTGCAATGAAGAAAAGTCCGCCGATCGGCGTGATCAGCCCCAGGCCACCCAGGCCTACCGAACCGGTCGCTTTAAGGGCCGTCAGCACATAGAGTGATCCGCTGAACAGCACGATGCCGATCTCAAAACACAGCGCGGCGCGGGTGAGCCATACAGAAGGATAGTGCAGGTTGAACAACGCGCAGGCTGCCAGTGCAAACACATGGTAGAACTGGTACCTGACACCCGTTTCGAAGGTCGATACTGTTTCGGCGGGAACGATTTGTTTCAGGCCGTGCGCGCCGAAAGCGCCCAGCGTCACCGCCAGCGCACCCAACACGGCGGCAGACCGGAACATTTTTTTTGTCAGTTTATTTTCCATCGTCAAACAATGCTTTTTTCATGTCGTGCAGTGTCAGCGTTTCTTCGGGAAGCCGCAGATCAGCCTGCTCGTAATATATTTTCCGGTCGCGCAGCTTCCGGCCGATAAACGCTTCCAGGTCACTGTCGGCGATATCCCTGATCAGGGGCCGGTGCGACTTTTCTTTCAGCAGCCGTTTCAGCAATACAGGCGTGGCAGTATCCAGCCAAACCACTTTACCCTGCTGTTTCATAAAGGCAATATTGTTCAAAAAGCAAGGCGTTCCCCCGCCGCACGACAGGATCATATCGTTTCTTGTTTGCGACAGATTCACGAGCACTTCCCGCTCCAGCATCCGGAAATATTCCTCTCCTTTCTGACTGAAGATATCGGCAATGGTCATCCCTTCCTGCTCCTGTATCAACTGATCAAGGTCATAACACGGCCATCCCGTACCGGCGCTCAGCAAACGGCCCCAGTGCGATTTCCCACTGCCCATAAATCCGATCAGGTATATCCGCATCGCGATTATTTAAATGCATTCAGACCTGTAACATCCATACCGGTGATCAGCAGGTGAATATCGTGGGTGCCTTCATACGTGATCACGCTTTCGATATTCATCATATGGCGCATAACGGGGAACTCGCCGGTAATGCCCATGCCGCCCAGCATCTGCCTGGCCTCCCGGCAAACAAAATGAGCTACTTCGCAGCCGGTTCTTTTGGCCATGCTCACCTGGGCAGCCGTTGCACGGCCTTCGTTCATCAGGGTGCCCACACGCCAGTTGAGCAATTGTGCCTTAGTGATTTCGGTGATCATTTCGGCCAGCTTCTTCTGCTGCAACTGGAATCCGCCGATGGGCCGGTCGAACTGTATCCGCTCTTTCGAATACTGAAGGGCCGTGTGATAGCAATCCATGGCCGCACCCACGGTTCCCCAGGCAATGCCAAACCGCGCTTTCGTGAGGCAGCCCAACGGACCTTTCAGTCCTGATACATTCGGCAGTATATTTTCTTTCGGAACCTTTACGTTGTCGAATACCAGCTCGCCGGTGGCCGACGCCCGCAGGCTCCATTTGCCATGCGTAACAGGCGTGGTAAATCCTTCCATGCCTCTTTCAACGATCAGCCCCCTTATCTTTCCCGCTTCATCTTTGGCCCATACCACTGCTACCTGCGCATAGGGTGCATTGCTGATCCACATTTTGGCGCCGTTCAATACCACGTGATCGCCTTTGTCCACGATGCGGGTCAGCATACCGGCAGGATTGCTTCCGTGGTTGGGTTCTGTTAGCCCGAAGCAGCCCAGCCATTCGCCGCTGGCCAGTTTCGGAAGGTATTTTCTGCGTTGTTCTTCGCTGCCGTATTCATAGATAGGATACATCACCAGCGATCCCTGTACGGATGCGGTGGAACGAACGCCGCTGTCGCCGCGTTCCAGCTCCTGCATCATAAGACCGTAAGAGATATAGTCGAGCGAGCCGCCGCCATATTCAGCAGGAATGGTGGGCCCGAAGCAACCGAGTGCGCCGAGCTGGGGAACGATCTGTTCCGGGAAAGCGGCCCGCTGCGCATAATCTTCGATAATGGGCGATATCTCCTGCTTTACATATTGACGAACCGCATCACGGATCATTTTCTGCTCATCGGTAAACAGTTCGTCCAATAAAAGGTAATCGGGGTGCTGAAACTGGTCGTTGGCCATGGTAATGGTTGTTTAATCTGCAATGAATGAAGCCATCTCCTGCTGGTAACTTTCCGCGGCGTGTGCAGCGGCGGCGGCATAGTCATCGCCAGGCGAGGCGAAAATAACGGCCCTGCTGGCATTCACCAGCAGGCCCAGGTCTTTATTGCGGGCTTTGGTTGCTATTTCATGCAGGCTGCCGCCCTGGGCGCCTACGCCGGGCACCAGGAAAAAATGATCGGGCAGCCGCTGCCTGATCGTCACGAATGCATCGGCCTGGGTGGCGCCCACCACAAACATCAGGTTATCGGGGTTTCCCCAGGTACTGACGGTATGCATCACTTTTTCGTACAGCAAGCCATCACCTGTTTGCTGCAGCTCAAAATCAGCGGCGCCACTGTTGGAAGTGAGTCCCAGTACGATGGTCCATTTACCGGTATGCTCCAGGAAAGGTTTTACACTATCCGCTCCCATATAAGGCGCCACGGTAACCGCATCGAACCCCAGCGTGTCGAAAAAAGCCTTTGCATACTGGCTGCTGGTATTCCCTATGTCGCCCCGCTTTGCGTCGGCGATGGTGAAATGAGTAGCAGGGATATGGGCTTTTGTTGCTTCCATGATCTCCCAGCCGCGGGCGCCCGCCGCTTCGTAAAAAGCGGTATTGATCTTATAGGCCACGCAGTATGGCGCGGTGGCGTCGATAATGGCCTTATTGAACGTGAGCACACCGTCTTTTTGCGCCTTTAACGAAGCCGGCAGCTTAGCCGGATCGGTATCCAACCCGACGCATAAAAAAGACCGCTTTGTTCTGATCTGCTCAACCAGCTCGTTCCTGTTCATGGCGCGAAATTAAAGCTTCTGGCGTAAGCCGCCGGTAAAAAGCCACCGGCTTGCCTAGATGCTGCCGGTTCGGCCACCATCGACCCTGATAGACGTACCGTTCACATAACTGGCAGCGGGCGTGCATAAAAAGGCGGCTACGGCAGCCACCTCTTCGGGTTTACCGATACGCCCCGCAGGGACTGATGCCGCCATCCGGCCCATCTGCTCAACGATGCTGATGCCTGCCGCATCGGCCAGCGTTGCCGCAAGCTGATCGAGCCGCGCCGTGCCCGTAAATCCAGGCAATACATTGTTAACGGTAATACCGCGGGGCGCCACTTCATTGCTCAGCGATTTGGCCCATGAAGCCACGGCCGCGCGTATGGTGTTAGACACCCCCAATGAAGGGAGCGGCACCTTTACCGAGGTAGAAACAATGTTCACGATCCGGCCGTACCGTTGCTTTGTCATGCCCGGCAGCAGCAACTGCACCAGCAACTGGTTCACCACCACGTGCTGGCGAAAAGCATTTTCGAAACTTTCGGGCGCAGCGTCGGTAATCGCCCCGGCTGCGGGGCCGCCGGTATTGTTGATCAGCACCTGGAAGTCGCCCTGCGCGGCCAGCTTCGCCACCGTATCCCGAACGTTTTGCGGATCGGTAAAATCGGCCACCGCATACCGGTGCGAACCCTCCACAGCGGGCAGCGAAGCCAATGCCTTTTTCAACTGCTCTTCATTCCTGGCCAGCAGCACACAGCGGGCGCCCAGCGAGGCCAGCTCTTTTGCAACGGCCAGGCCGATGCCCTGGCTGCTGCCGCATACCAGGGCGTTTTTTCCGTGTAAAGACAGGTCCATTTATTTCGTTTTTGAAGAAAGCAAATCGGGATAATCGGTAATAATGCCATCAACACCCCATTTTCTCAATTGTTCAATGCGTTTCAGGTTATTGATCGTCCACGGTACCACCTTTATTTTTTTGCGATGGCAGATATGGATCATGTCGGGGGTTACCAACTGGTGCCAGGGACTATACACGGCCGGTTTGAACCCAAGGTCTTTGAATTGTTTTTTCATCGAACGGTGGTCTTGCGCATCGATGAGGAGCGATACCCGCACGTCTTTGTGGTGCCGGTGAATGATCTTCAGCATGCGGTTGTCGAACGATTGTATGATGGTGCGGCCGGCTATTTTTTTATCATGCACTACCTGCATCAGCACGGCGGCCATCACGGCCGGTACGGGATGGTATTTATTATCGGTGAGCGGGGCGGTTTTGGGCTCTATGTTGTAAAAGGGTGCAGGCAGCCCCTTGCTGTCTGCATACGCTTCCACGCTATCGATCAGCTCCCGCAACAATGGTTTCACGGCGGGGATGGACAACTGGCGGGTGAAGCCGTCGGGGGCCCGCAAGCCGACGTCGTAGGTTTTCACCGTGGCATAATCCATCGTATAGATATTGAGCGAGGGCGCTTCTTCTTTGGTAACGAAGCTGCCGTCGGGATGGGTGCTTATCTGGTAGTTGAAAAAAGGATCGTGCGATACCACCACTTCGCCATCGGCTGTCATCACCACATCCATTTCAAGCGTCGTAACACCGAGGTCGACGGCTTTCAGCATGGCCGGGATGGTATTTTCAGGCATCAGCCCGCGGGCGCCACGGTGCCCCTCCCAGTCAAATGCCGGTAGGGGTTGCAGGGCCGGCTGTGGGGTTTTACAACCGGCGATATATAAAAGGCTTATCAGCCAACAGGCGCTGCGCATATAGTAAAATCAGGCCACCACTTCAATTACCCGGGTGGCGCCCAGGTTTGCATTTCGCATTGCGATGCTGCGGGCGGTCAGTCCCGCAAAGTGTTCGAATGCCTGGCGGGTGATCATATCATCCGATTCCATTACCGGAACCCCTTTATCGCCTCCTTCCCTGATGCCCTGCACGATCGGTATCTGTCCCAGGAAGGGAATGTCATATTCTTCCGCCAGCCGCTTTCCCCCTTCCCTGCCGAAGATATAATATTTACTGCCAGGCAGCTCGGCCGGCGTGAAATAACTCATATTCTCCACGATGCCGATAATGGGCACGTTGATCTGCGCCTGCCCGAACATGGCAATGCCTTTTTTCGCATCGGCAAGTGCCACATCCTGTGGTGTTGTCACCACGATCACACCGGTTACCGGCACGGTTTGCATCAGCGTAAGGTGAATATCGCCGGTGCCGGGAGGCATGTCGATGATCAGGTAATCCAGCTCGCCCCATAATACATCTGTCACGAATTGCCTGATGGCCGAGCTGGCCATGGGGCCACGCCATACAACGGCGTTCTTTTCGTCGACCAGCAGACCGATGCTCATCAGCCGGATGCCGTATTTTTCGAGGGGCACGATCATTCCTTTTTCTCCCTGCTGGGTCATTTTCGGGCGCTCGCCGCGCACACCGAACATAATGGGCACACTGGGCCCGTAGATATCGGCGTCCATCAATCCCACGCGGGCGCCGCCTTTCGACAAAGCCAGGGCAAGATTGGCTGCCACCGTACTTTTTCCCACACCGCCTTTGCCGCTTACCACCGCGATGATGTTCTTCACGTTGGGCAGCACCGCGCCATTGTCTTTGCGAATGGTGTTCGTATTGGAGGCGAAGTCGACGGTTACTTTCGCTTCTTTGTTCACCAGCAGGCGGATGGCGTTGACCGCCGCATTTTTCATCATGTCTTTCATGGGGCAGGCCGGCGTGGTCAGCACCAGGGTGAACCGTACGGCATCGCCGTCGATCGCCAGATCGCGCACCATATTCAGGGTTACAATATCATTGCCAAGGTCGGGCTCCTGCACATTGCTCAGCGCACTCATTATTTGCTCGCGGGTCATACTCATCGCCTGCTTTAATTTTAGTGCAAAATTAACCAATGAAGCCGGTAAAATGTTGACCCTAATTACCCTAAGGGCTATATTTGACCCAATGAAGAGAATTTTACCCCTTGTTGCTATAGGCCTTTTTGTAATATGTCAACGTGCCAATGCGCAGTTCGAGCAGATCAAAGACTCGGTGGTGCAATTGTATGGTGTGGTGATGACGGCCGACAGCCTGCAGGGAATCCCTTCAGTCAGTGTTTCCATAAAGGGAAGCGGCAGGGGCACCGTTAGTAACGACCAGGGTGTATTCTCCATTGTGGTGCTGAAAGGCGATATCATCGAGTTCAGCAGTGTGGGATACAGGCCAAAGCTGGCCGAAATTCCCAAAACACTGGAAGGCAACCAGTACAGCCTTATCCAGTTGCTGGTAACCGATACCCAGTACCTGCCGGCCACTATTATACGGCCACGTCCCACACGGGAGCAGTTTGAGCGCGATTTCGTCAATACCGTTATTCCAGACGACCAACTGGAGATCGCGCGCAAGAACACCGACGAAGACACGCGGCGGGCCCTGATGGCGGTGATACCGGCCGATGGGAAGGAAGCGGCCAACTATACCCTTCGCAAACAGGCATACAAGTACACCTATGCCGGGCAAACGCCGCCCATCAATCTCATGAACCCCGTTGCCTGGGCAGAATTTATCCGCGCCTGGAAAAGAGGCGATTTCAAAAGCAAGAAGTAACCGTACATTTATCCGCAAAGAACGGATATGTTTCAACGGAT
>JBDHYM010000054.1:0-15837 GCA_039811405.1 Flavihumibacter sp.
TGGGGTCGCTGACAGTGAGAAGCTTCGAAAAGAATAGTAAGGGGTACGGTAAAATAATAAGAGGGGGTTACTAAAATACCAAAAGGCAATTTGCTTAACCAGCGAATTGCTTTTTTTAATGCTTGTTAAACACGCGGCAGCCACCTCAAACCTCAAACTTCAGACCTCAAACCCCTCAAACTTTCTTTTCCTTTTTCCGTTTTTGTACTTAATTTTGCCGTCCCTGCACAGGGTGCATGGGGTTTCGGTGAGGTGCCTGAGTGGCCGAAAGGGCCGGTTTGCTAAACCGTTGTACGAGCTTAAACTTGTACCGAGGGTTCGAATCCCTCCCTCACCGCTCTTACCAGCCGGTGCGTATGCGCCGGCTGGTTTTTATTTTCCGGCAGTTTTTTCCTGTCAACCTGTATGAATGCTTAGTTGGCTGTCCGCTTGCCGGCGTGAAATTCTTCCAGTTTGGCCGCGATGTATTTCTGCATGTTCAGCTTGTCGGTTTTACGGCAGAATTTGTACGAAGGCCGGTAGGTCAGCAGGAAGTCCTGCAGGTCCTGGCCCTTCAGTTTGGTCAGGTAGGCCACATAAGATTCGCTGAACCGGAAATCGACATAAGCCTGCTCTTCCTCTTCTTCCAGCCGCTGTTTTGTTTTGCGCAACTCCTGGTTCTTTTTGGAAAAGAAAGAGCCGGGACTGATCGCTATCCCCACGCCGTCGGTGGGTCCGCTGCGGCTGACGAACTTCTTTTCAGCTTGTTCGTAGATCTCTTTGTTGTCGAGCCGCCGCTGAATGGAATCGCGCCGGTAGTACGACTCGTCTACATACACTGTTTCCAGTGTATGAGAGGCTGATTGCATATTGGGGTTATAACCCAGTTGGAGATGGCTGAATTCCACTTTTACCGTATCGTTCCTGTAACCCTGATGCGAAAACATGACCTGGTCGTTCTCGTCGGCCTCGATGTGATAGGCGCCCTTTGAATTGGCGACCGCGCCTTTTCCTTTGGTGAGGTTCCAGATGTTGACGCCCGGCAGCAGCGAGTCGGTAAGCTTATCGTATGCAGCTCCTTTCAGGGTGCTTTGGGAAAAAACGCCCGACCCCCCAGCCAGCAGCACAAAACAGGCCAGGGCTGATTTCCAGGCCGCGGATGTCGTTTTCTGTCTATTGTTCTTTTCTGCCGGCATAAACGACCGATTTTGAGCGGGCGGCCTGCAATGTAAAAAAGGCAGCTCAATTTTTTTGTTAATTACCGCAGGCCGGTAGAAAAAGATATTTATTGCATGATAAAGGAAACGGCCGGCGGGGCATTGGGATTCAGGCAGGGGAATACGGGCTCAGGCAACAGCCTGTCGGTATACATATTGTTGAGATAGGAATCGCCGTAGATGCGCATCCACAACCTGGAACCCGCGGGAATGGTATCGAGAAAACTACTCTTCACCCATTGTCCCAGGGGTGATCTATCGATTGGGAATGCAGGCAGGAGCCAGTCGTAATGACTTGATGACACCATCGAATCTTTCCCCAGGAAAACCCGGTAATACCGCGGGGTTTGATTGGTGGTGGGAACCGGTGTTATGCTAAGGTTGAATATTATCGCCCCTCCGGGTGCGCCATCGGCGGAAAATTGCGTAACGACAGTGGTGCTCAACTGGGTAATTGAGAGCGGCGTCAGTTGCTGAGGAATATCGACAGAGTCGGGGTGGGTATTTACGGAGATGCCAAACCGTTTAAAGGTGCCATAGCCGTTTTTGGCAACGGTAATAATGTACCGGCCACTATCAAGCCCCCTGAAGCGGTATGCCCCGGTTCCATCTGTCTGCGTAGTTTGGTCAACCGTGTCGTTGCTGATGTTGACGCTAATGCCTCCCGGACCTTCGGAAGAAGGATGACCAAATTCGTCGAAGCTGCTAACGGTACCCGTCAGGTCACGGGCAAGGGTGCGTTTTGCATCGTTGCCTGGTCTGGAACAGGCGATAAAAAAGAAAACCACAGTGACAGCGGTCGGCAATCGCATACGTCAGGTTTTTGACTGTTAGGCTGCTGACAAGATAACAGGTATTTCTTGCAATGTCAATATCGCCTGCTGGTCAGGATTTATTTCTTACGGCCGCTTCTTTACCCTCCTCAGCATCTTTCTTCGCATTCTTCTCGGTCTGCTCTTTGACCGACTGCACGACCGACGACACTGGTCCTTCCATATGTTCCTGGGGATCAGTAGTATGCTTTGTCTTCGGGTCCGGCTGAATGGCCGGTTTGTCTTTCTTTTTCATAACGGTCTTTTTTACCGTTATACAAAATCCGGGCCCCGGAAAAAAATGCTAGATTGTGATGCATCCAAGCGGAAGTAGCTCACCTGGTAGAGCGACAGCTTCCCAAGCTGTAGGCAGCGGGTTCGAGTCCCGTCTTCCGCTCTATTTTTCTATCAGCCTCTTGTACAATACATTGGCAGATTGCTGCAATAATTCCACAAACTCACCTTTCGAAACAGGGTTGCAGCCATTCGTGATCAGCACCAATCCCCATTTCTCTGCAGGGTGAAAGAACATATTGCTGTAGAGACCATAGGCCGAACCGGTATGCCCCACCAGTGTTTTTCCGGGAATATAGTTGTCGGTTTTCCACAGTGCGAAGCCATAGTTCAGCTCGGCCGATTGCGGTGTTTGCATGTCGCGTGCGCTTTGTTCGCTGATGATGCGTATGCCATGGCTTTCTCCGTAATTCATGTGCATGGTCATATAACGGGCAAGATCAACCGCTGATATCTTCATGCCGCCGGTGGGCGAAAAAACGGGTGTGCTGTAGCCCATTACATAATTGCTGATAATGGCGCGGCGCGGGTTATAGGCGCTGTCTGCAAGCGTGAAGCCGGTGGCTGAATCGTATTCATACAATGGTGTCAGCAGATGAGCGTCCAGCCCATCGACCCAGTAACCACCATACAATCCCAGTGGCGCCAGTATGTGCTGCTGTACATAACGGTCGAACCGCTCGCCACTGGTCTTCTCGATGATGGTGCCGATCATATTGTAATTGAGGTTGCAATACCGGTATCCTTTACCGGGCGCATAGTCGTTGTAACAACTGTCGGCGTGCGCATTTTTTGCGGGGTTAATGGCGTCGAGGGTGAAGTAGCCCTGGCTGTCGTTGATGCTGGACGTGTGCGAGAGGCACATGCGCAGCGTGATGGGAACATCGGGGTATTTCGGATTCCTCACGGTAAAGCCCATCAGCGTCGACATATCGTCGTCGAGGTGCAGCTTTCCTGCCTCTGCCAGTTGCATAATGCTGGTTGCCGAAAAAGACTTGGAGATGGAGGCGATGCGGAAAATATCATCGGGGTGAAGTTTTTCACCGGTTTGCAGGTTCTTTTTTCCCAATGACTTCACGTACACCAGCTCATTGTTTTTCACCACGGCAACCGACAGCCCCACTGCTTTATACGACCGCATAATGGCTTTCAACTGGCGGGCGGTGCCCCGCTTTTGCGACCGGCCGGGAATAGCCAGCAACAGCACGAAACAAAAAAGCAAACCCAGTATCCGTATGCAGCGGGCGGACCGGCAATCAATCGAGCACCTCATAGGTCATCAATGGTTTTGTTTTGTTTTTCAGCTTCATTTCGCCCACTGCCTTGCAATGAAAAGATTCCCTGATCTGCTCATAGGCCTTTTCGCTGATCAGCACCTGGTTTTCGGCGGCGGCGCCCTGTAAACGTTGCGCAGTATTTACGGTGTCGCCGATCATGGTATAATCAAGGCGTCGCAGCGAAGCCGATCCGATATTGCCTGAAATCATCTCGCCGCTGTTGATGCCCACCGATACCCGCGGCACAAAGCCGGGCACGGCGTCGTCTGGCGGCAGTTTTCCGATCTCGGCTCTAACGCCCAGGCAGGCATCCACCGCGCGGTCGAGGTGATAGTCGCCCCTGAACACCGCCATAATGGCGTCGCCGATGAATTTGTCGACATAACCGCCCTGGCGGATGATCTCCTTCACCATAACGTCGAAATATTTGTTGAGCAGGCGAACCACTACATCGGCGCCGGCCGATTCGCTGATGCCGGTAAAACCGCATATATCGATAAAGGCCACCGTGGCTTCAACGCTTTCATTGGCCAGCAGGGTCTTTTCAAATTCCTGTCCTCCCATGAACCGCAGCACGTTTTCATCGACATACATGCGCAGGATATTATTTTCTTTCACCGCTTTCAGCGTGTCGCGAATCTGTTTGGCGTATTGCAGGGTTTTCTCGACGGTAACGGAAAGGTCTTCGAAATTGATGGGCTTGGTAATAAAATCGAATGCGCCGCGGTTCATGGCCGTGCGAATGTTTTCCATATCGCCGTACGCCGATACGATCACCGATTTGATCAGCGGATGGTTCTCATTCAACTTTCCAAGCAGCGTAAGCCCGTCCATTTCCGGCATATTAATATCGCTTAACACGATATCAATATCGGGATTGGCTTCCGTTGCTTCGAGCGCTTCGCGGCCATTGAGGGCAAAGATGAAATCGTATTTCTTTTCCCTGATCTTCTGCCGAAACCGCTGTTTGATCAATGTTGACAGATCGGGTTCGTCGTCCACTACCAGTATCTTAGACATGACCGATGGTTTTAAGTTTTTCTTTCAGCAGACCGAAATCGAGCGGCTTGGTTAAAAAATCGTCGGCGCCCAGGCCCATGGCCTTGTTGTAATTTTCTTCGTCGCCATAGGCCGTGATCATCAGTACGATGGGTGGAGGAAGATAATGATGCTCCTTGATTTCACCGAGCAGCTCCAGCCCGCTCATGCCGGGCATATTTATATCAGACAGGATGAGTACGGCTTCCTGCGGGTGCGCATCGAGGTATCGCAGGGCGTCTTCGCCCGAGAAGGCGAAGGCGAACGACATAATGCCGCTGCGAATCTCTTTCCGGAACCGTTGCTCGAAAAGCAGTTGTATATCGTGCTCGTCATCTACGACCAGTATTTTCATTTGGCTGTATTGTAAGGTAAACGAATGATGAAGCGGGCGCCGTTGCCGGGTGTCGATTCCACTTTCAGGTCGCCGCCATGCGCTTTGACGATATCGTAACTGAGCGACAGGCCGAGGCCAGTGCCCTGGCCCGTGGGCTTGGTGGTGAAAAAGGGCTGGAAGATCTTGTCGATCACCGCCGGCGGTATGCCATCGCCATTGTCGCTAACGGTAATGAACAGGTTGTCTTGTTCTTTGCGGGTGGCGACGCTTATCGCCGGGTCGAATGTGCGCCCGTTTTCCTGCTCGGTTTTTTTCTTTTCGGTAACGGCGTGAAAAGCGTTGGTGATGAGGTTGAGCACCACCCGGCCAATATCCTGCGGCACCACTTTGACCGGCGGCAGGTCCGCTTCAAAGCTGGTTTGCATGGTGGCGTTGAATGTTTTGTCTTTGGCACGCAGTCCGTGATAGGCCAGGCGCAGGTACTCGTCGGCCAATTGGTTGATGTCGGTCGGTTCGGCCTGCCCGCTGCTGTTACGGCTGTGCTGGAGCATGCCCTTTACGATGCCGTCGGCTCTTTTGCCGTGGTGCAGTATCTTATCGAGATTGCTTTTAATATCGGCGGCGATGAGGCGGGCTTCTTCGGGGTGATGACTGTCGAGCTCGCCGATCATTTCATCGACCAGCTCGGCCGATACATCTGAGAAATTGGTGACGAAATTCAGCGGGTTTTGTATTTCGTGGGCAATACCCGCTGTCAGCTCACCGAGAGAGGCCATTTTCTCGGACTGTATCAATTGCGCCTGGGTGGCTTTGAGTTCGGCAAGCGCGTGCTCGAGTTCTGCTTTTCGTCGTTCGAGATCTTCGGTGCGCTGGGCTACCTGTACTTCCAGCTCTTCTTTCATCTTCTCGCTCATCCGGAATGCTTCTTCTTTCTCCAGTAGCTTTTTTTGTTCCAGCTCCTGCGTCTTACGCTGGTTGCGGGAATACAACCACATGAAAAATGCCCAGGCGAGTGCGCAAAGCTGTACCGTGCCGAAGTAATCGTCCCACTGGTTGTACCATTTGCTGAAGAACGTGCTGAAAAACAAAACGATAAAGCTGACTACCAGGTAGGGTGTCGCGGCCCACACCAGCCAACGCTGCGGTTTGAAAGCAGGTGTTTGATACAGTTGCCATACCAGGTATGCGTTAAAAGCGAGGGTGGCCCAGGAAGCGATCCAACTGAAATTGCCGAAAACGGCAGCCGCGGCGAGCAGTCCCAGCGATACATAAAAGCGAACCTGGAAAAAATTCTCCCAGCTTGCGTCTATCTGTTTGTTTTTGGCCAGCCGCACCATGTAACGGCAAACGAACATGGCCAGCAATGGGGCGTCAAGATGCATGTGCTTTTTCTTTTAATATACCACCAGCGGCTTCCTTGATGCTTTGCACATACATAAAAGCCTTCGGATCGAGATCGAGGATGGCATCCTGCAGTTGCTTGATCTCCAGCCGGGTGATAATAGTGACAATGACCTGGCAGTCGGTCTTCACCTCGAAACTGCCGGGCAGGTAACCCCGTTCACCTTTGTAAACGGTGATGCCTTTGCCGAATTCGTTTACCAGGAGCGCCTTCACCTCTTCTTCTTTGGCCGTAATGATATTGAGCGCGGTAAACTCTTCAATGCCATCGACCACGTAGTTGGTGGCGCGCGTAGCGGTGAAATACGTTATCAGCGAGTACATGGCCGTTTCAATACCAAGCTGGAAAGCCGCTATGGCAAATATGACGGTATTGAACAGGAGAATGATCTCGCTGCTGGAAAAGGCGCTTCTGCGCCGGGCGAAAACGGCCACCACTTCAGCGCCGTCGATCACACCGCCGCCCCTGATGACCAGCCCCACACCTACGCCCATTATCACGCCGCCGAAAATCGCGATCAGCAGCTTGTCGTGCGTAACGGAAGGAATGTCAATGAACAGCAGTCCGAGCGACAACAATAAGACCGCCACCGTGGTTTGCACGGCAAAGGTTTTGCCGATGCTGCGATAGCCGAGGTAAATGAACAGTACATTCAGCGAAATGATGAGCAGGCTGATATTGATGTGAAATATTTCATGCAGCAGGATGGAGATCCCGGTTATGCCGCCGTCCATGAACAGGTTCGGTATCATAAATCCCTTCATGGCCAGCAACGCCAGGCAAACCCCCACCAATACCTGGATAAAATTCTTCGCGTTGTACACCTTTTTCCAGTCGATCTTATCGTGTTGTCTCTTGATTGTCATGTGCGGCCGCCCGGTTTTGCGCCTCAAAATAAAACATTCCCGTTAATGTCCGTCGATGAACAGGCGTTGTACCGAAACCGGACAGTTGATCGTGGTGTAAAATTGCTAATGGATTGATTGCTACCCGTTTTTTAGGTTGGCACTTATTTGGCTGTTTTTTCGAAAACGCCTCCAATGCTCCTGAATTATTTCAAAGTTGCCTTCCGGAACCTGCTGAAGAACCGTGGGTACAGTGCCATCAACATTGGCGGTTTGGCCATCGGCATGGCCGTAACCACCCTGATCGGCCTGTGGATATGGGACGAGTTGTCGTTCGACAAATACCATGCACACTATGACCGGGTAATGCGGGTGATGCAGAACCAGACCTACAACGGCAAGATCAATTCCCAGTTTTCGGTGCCGGCGGCGCTGGGGCAGGAGATAAGAGACAAATACGGCGATGACTTCAAGCACGTATTGCAATCGTCGTGGAACAGCCAGCACACACTGGCGCAGGGACAGAAAAAAATGCTGAAAGCGGGCTCTTTTATCGAGCCGGGTATCATTGATATGCTCAGCCTGGAGCTGACCGCGGGCGATAAGCGTGCGCTCGATAATACCTATTCCATCCTGCTGTCGTCGTCGGTGGCCGAGGCTTTTTTCGGAAAGGAGAACCCGGTGGGAAAGACCCTGCGGCTCGACAACCAGTTCGATGTCAATGTGAGCGGTGTTTATAAAGACCTGCCGTATAATACCAGCTTTCGCGACCTCACCTATATTTTGCCCTGGGAGCTGTATTACGAACAAAACCCCTGGATAAAAAAAATGGAGAACCCCTGGGGCAGCAATTTCACCCAGCTTTTTGCAGAAATCCGGGCCGGCGCCGATGTCAGCCAGGTGAATCGCCGTATCAGGGATGTGAAGCTGAACAAGGTCGGCGAATTTGAAAAAAAGTACAAGCCGGAGATATTCCTGCAGCCCATGTCCAAATGGCATTTGTACGGCGAGTTTAAAGATGGCGTGAATACCGGTGGAAATATCCAGTATGTGTGGCTGTTTGGCATCATCGGCCTTTTTGTGCTGCTCCTGGCCTGTATCAATTTCATGAACCTGAGTACCGCGCGATCTGAAAAGCGGGCGAGGGAAGTAGGGGTGCGCAAAGCCATCGGCTCCGAACGGCGGCAGCTCGTGCTTCAGTTCTACTGCGAGTCGCTGGCTGTAGTAATGCTGGCAGGTGTTTTGTCGGTAGCGCTGGTTGCTTTGCTGTTGCCCGCTTTTAATTCGCTGGCCGATAAAAAAATTGCCTTGCCGCTGGGCCTGCCGTTGTTCTGGCTGGCGCTGGTGGGCACCTGCCTGTTCACCGGGCTGGTGGCGGGCAGCTACCCGGCCTTGTACCTGTCGTCGTTCAACCCCGTTAAAGTGCTCAAGGGCACGCTGCGAACCGGCCGTTATGCGGCGCTTCCCCGCCGGGTGCTGGTGGTGCTGCAGTTCGCCGTATCGGTCATACTGATCATCGGCACCATCATCGTGTACCGGCAGATTGATTATGCGCGCCAGCGGCCTATCGGGTACGAGAAAAACGGTCTGGTCTGGGTATCGTCGAACAAGGTGCTGCACGAAAAATTCGATGCCCTGCGGAATGAATTGAAGCAGGCGAAGTACATTACGGAAATGGCTGAATCGGGCAGCCCGGCCACCGAGGTCTGGAATTCGAACGGCGGATTCAGGTGGGAAGGGAAAGATCCCAACCAGTCGGTTGATTTTCCCAATAATCAGGTATCGTATGATTTCGGTAAGGTGATCGGCTGGAAGCTCAAGGCAGGCCGCGATTTCTCGCGCGAATTCGGAACCGATACCGCCGCTTTTATTCTGAATGAAACGGCCGCGAAATTCATTGGCTACAAAGAGCCGGTGGGCTCTATTCTGGTATGGGAAGATGTTCCGCACCGGGTGATCGGCGTGGTGGAAGACATGCTGGTGGAGTCGCCCTACCAGCCGGTACGGGCCATGCTGTATCACTTGTCGAAAGAGCCGGAAAGTGTACTGACCTTTCGCCTGCATCCTGAAAAAAGCACGGCGGCATCGGTGAAGGCCATTACGGCGGCACTGGAACGTTTTGATCCGGCCAGCGCTTTTGAAGTGCATTTCGTAGACGAAAACTTCAGGCAGAAATTCGGCGACGAAGAGCGGATCGGAAAGCTGGCGAACTGGTTTGCGGCACTGGCCGTGCTGATCTCCTGCCTCGGCCTGCTGGGTCTTGCTTCTTTTGTAGCCGAACAGCGCACCAAAGAAATTGGCGTACGTAAGGTGCTGGGCGCCTCGATACCGCAGTTATGGAAGCTGCTTTCGCAGGAATTTATTTTGCTGGTGCTGATCGCCTGCGCCCTTGCCGTGCCTTTCGCCTGGTGGGCCATGGGCCGCTGGCTGCAGAATTATGATTACCGCACCACGCTCGACTGGTGGATATTCGTACTGGCGGTAGCGGGCGCCGTATGCATTACCCTGGTAACCGTGAGCATTCAAACGATCCGGGCCGCGCGTTCCAACCCCATCAGGAGCCTCCGCAGCGAATAAGACAAAAAAGCCCGGCAGTAGACACTGCCCGGCTTTTTTCAAATATTAATAACCTTGCCGCTAAACTAAGCCGCCGCTGCCGGCCGGCGGCCCCCGTTGCGACCAGCCCCCCGATTTTTGCGACCACCCCGGCACCGGCGGGCATTGATTTTTCTGTAAATTGCCCTCTTATCACTGTGCTGCTTATGCTTCCAGGAAAGAACCGGTCTGTGGCCTTGCATTATATTTTACGGTTTGCCGTTGCCATGTGCTTTATCGGCCATGGCGTTTTCGGCATTATAACCAAGCAGGTATGGTGCAATTACTTCGGCGTTTTCGGCATCGGTACCGAATGGTCATACCGGCTTATGCCCTGGGTGGGCGGATTTGATATCCTGCTGGGCATTGTTTTCCTCTGGCGACCCATGCGCATCATCGCTGCCTGGCTGGTGGGCTGGGGTATTTTCACCGCCCTGCTCCGGCCGCTGTCGGGCGAACCATTCGCTGAATTCATAGAAAGAGCCGGTAATTTCGGCGCTCCCTTCGCTTTCCTGCTGCTGGCGCAAGCGCAATCGGTATTGAGGTCCTACTGGTTCGACCGTATCAGGCCTTTCCAGGTTTCCTACCCCGAAACCCTGCTGCGCGGTAGCCTGCAGTGGATCGTTTTCCTGTTATTGATGGGGCATGGCTGTCTGAACCTGCTGGGCAAAAAAGGCCTGCTGGATCAATATCTCTCGCTCGGATTCCATAATCCGCTGGCGACAGCCCGTGCAGTGGGGCTTTTTGAAGTGGGCGCGGCGCTGGTGATCTTGTTGCGTCCCATACGGGGCCTGCTGCTGCTGTTGTTCATCTGGAAGATGGCTTCCGAATTGTTTTACCCCTCCTGGCCGCTTTTCGAGTGGATAGAAAGAGGCGGCAGCTATGGCACCATACTGGCGCTGTACCTGCTCTCGGGCGCCGGCCAGCAGGCATTGTTTAAAATTCCTTCTGTAGATATGAAGCAGATACGTTGGGCGGCCGCATGGCTGCCATTGCTGGCCCTGGTTTCGTGTAAGCCGAAAAATTACCAGGCCGTTTCGCAGAACCCGTTCATGTATTCCAAAACGGTTAAAAAGCTGAATGACATTGTGCTGGAAAATAATTTCCCGCCCATGGTGGCCTCGCGCAACTATGCCTATGCCAATATTGCCGCTTACGAGGTGATCGCTGCCGGTGATACGAACTACAATTCGCTCAGCGGGCAGATAAAGCACCTGCCGCCCATGCCCAGGGCAACGGCCACTGTCGATTATCCCTTTGCCAGTATGCTGGCCTTCTGCAAAGTGGGCAATGCCGTTACTTTTCCGGAAGGCAGCATGGACAGCTATGTGCAGCATCTGAAAGATACCATCCTGGATGCGGGGATGCCCAGGGCGATCTTTGATGCCAGTGTGGCGTATGCGAACCTGGTAGCCGACAGCATCCTGGCCTGGAGCAAAAAAGACAACTATGCCCAAACCAGGTCGGCACCCAAATACACCGTTACCCAGGAAGCCGGCCGCTGGGTACCCACGCCACCCATGTACGGGCAGGCGGTAGAACCACACTGGATGGAGATAAGGACCCTGGTGCTCGATTCTGCTTCCCAGTTTGTACCCATCCGCCCGCCGAAATTTGATCCGATGAACCGGCAAAGCGAATTTTACCGGGCGCTGATGGAGGTGAAGACGATGGTCGACAGCCTTACGCCCGATCAAAGGCATATGGCCGATTTCTGGGACGATAACCCGTTCAAGCTGAACGTGACCGGGCACGTGATGTACGGCACCAAAAAGTTTTCACCGGCCGGCCACTGGATGAATATTACCGGCATCCTGGCGCAGAAAATGAACGAAGATTTTTCAGGCACCGTGGCGGTCTATACCGTGGCGGGCATTGCCTTATTTGATGCTTTTATCAGTTGCTGGGATGAAAAATACAGGAGCAACTATATCCGGCCCGAAACCGCCATCAACCAGTATGTCGATCCCGACTGGCGGCCTTACCTGCAAACACCGCCTTTCCCGGAGTACTCGAGCGGCCATGCCGTGATCTCGGGCGCTGCGGCCGAAACCATCGCCTATTATCTCAAAGACAGTATCCCTTATCGCGACACCTCCGAAACGGAATTTGGCATTGCGCCCCGCGAATTTGTTTCCGTGCGGCAGGCCGCCAGAGAGGCGGCTGCATCGCGCGCATACGGCGGCATACATTTCAAAAGCGCCTGCGATATAGGCAACGAAAAAGGCAAGCTGATCGGGCAATTGGTGCTTCAGCGCCTGAAGTTGCGTAAACACGAATAGGCCCGCTTCGCGCGGCGGCTTATTTTCGTGCAGCCATGAGGGGATTCACCGCCTTCTTTTTCTTTGGCAACTACTTCTACGGCTTCTGCGCCGTAGCCCTTGCCATCGAAGCGTCTTTACAGCAGGGTCAGCCGCTGAACAGCTTTTCATTTTATGCTATGCTGTTCGTCGGAACGGTGCTGTTCTATTCATACCCCTATGTGCGCCGGGTAAAAGGCTGCTCATCGAACCCCAGAACAACCTGGTACCAGAAGCACTATTCATTGGTAAGAAATACCCAGGTGTTATATACTGTTGTGCTGGCTGCCGGGTCGGCGGTCTTTTTATACCGGTATGGCAACCGGTCGATGCACCTGTCGTGGACGAACAGCCTCCTGGTGGTTATATTCCCCCTCGTAGCGGCTTTGTATTACGGCCTGAGTATTTTTCCCGCCAGGCTGAACCTGCGGCACGTAGGCTGGCTGAAACCTTACCTCATCGGGTTTACCTGGGCAGGCGCGGTTACCATCTATCCCGTATTGCTGCACTCGATCGCTGCCGGCGGAGAGCACCATTTCGACCTGGTCGACCTCTTCCTTTTTATCAAGAACTTCCTGTTCGTTTCGCTGCTCTGCATCATGTTCGACGTGAAAGACTATGCGGCCGACCATTCGGGCGCCATCAAAACCTATGTGGTGAAATACGGCCTGCGCAAAACCATCTTCGGTATATTGACGCCGCTGTGTGCCGGCGGCATTGCCGCCCTGGTCATATTCGGCGTCAACCGCCATTTTTATGTGCTGCGCATACTCGTTAACGTTATACCTTTCGCGCTGCTGCTGCTGGCAGCCTGGTCGCTTCGCCGCCGCCGCCCGTTGTTGTATTACTATACGGTGATCGACGGACTGATGCTGGTGAAGGCGATATGCGGCAGTCTGGCTGCCCTGTTTTTCTGATACCGATGCTATTGCGGCCAGAAGGCGGGCATGACATTCGTTCCAAAAAGCGTACAGTAGCTGCAATTGTTGGAGCCCATGATAACGTTTGACCTGGTAAAGTCTGAGAACATCAGCGGTGCATAATTGCCCCCGTAGAAGTCGAGCGTGTCGGGAACATTGGGCTTAAGCAATTGCTCGCAGTTCGGGTTATAATTCCATCCCCCGATATCCTGCTTGCTGATAAATATCCGTTGCTCATGCCCGTCAGCCACTTCCACAAACCCGATCACTTTTTCAGCCGGGTTGCTGACACAGGTCAGGTTGCTGTTCAATTCGCTGGGTTGGGCATCGAAAATGGACCCCAGTTGTTCGTTGTTTTTCGACAGGCGTTGTAAGAAATCGTAACCGGCTGCGCTGCAGCCATGCATATTGATCTTGATGGAATAGAGCTGATCGAGCTTGGGCGACCGGTTGGGGATGAACATTATTTCTTTGTCGAGCCGGTCTTTCGAGAGTTTAAGCGTCGATGCTGTCAGTATTCTTGACGAGTATTCTGTTTTCCAGCAACGGCGTTCGGAAACAAGGGGAGCCTCGCCGGGTGGAAGCTCCTCAACGGCGTAAATCGCGCCGGTCGATGCATACAGGTAACGCAGGTAAATCCAATAACGGGAAACAATCTCCCAGGTATCCGAATAGGTCCAGGTGTAGTAGATGGTACTGTTCGTGGGATCTTCGGCCTGGATGCGGATGTGCAGGCCGTCTTCTTCTTTTACATAGGGGAGGGCTTCGATAGGCGGAGTGACAATTCTTTTGGCATAGGCCGACTGGTATTCGTTTCCGTTGCTGTAAATATGCAGGCGGTACAACTGGTTCGGGTCTATCGGCAGCGTACCGGATGTATAGACACCGAAGCCGGTTTCATCGAGCTGGAAAGACGGTCCGTTTTCCGCTTCCACTACTACGGTGGCTCCTGTTTCCCGTTGCGCATCGGTGCTGTCTTCCAGCTTTATGGAGCGGGAAAGTGTTATTTCTGTAGGCCCGTTGCCATTGATAAAGCCTTCCACCACCAGGAAGCCGGTGGACGGCGTTTCCAGTTGAGGATCGTATTTGTCTTTGCAGCCGGCGCCGGCAATAATGCCGGCTAACAGGAGCAATATCACAAAATTCTTTTTCATCACTTGTCGGTTATTTCAAAATACTGTACGGTTTTGCTGCTGCGGCCCTGGTTGTCATTTCCTTCAACGGTTACCTTATACCTGCCGGGAATGTCGCCGGTGAAAAAAGAAAAGCGGGCTTCGCCGTTCCTGCCGGCAGGGGCCTGCTGCCAGTAAAGCAGGCTGCGATAGTCGGGTATGCGGCTATCCTTGTCGGCGCCGGTATGATCTGCCGTATAAAAATGACGTTCCAGTTGCAAGCCTTCCATGTCGAATATGCCGGCATTGGGCAGATGGAGCAGCTCCAGGCCGTTCCCGTTGTAGGTAACGAAGCTGATTACACCATCGTAGAGGTATTCGCTGAAAACATAACGACGGTCCACTACATCGACACGCATTAGTTTTAACGGGTCGATCGCCAGTATCTGCTCGCTGGAACAGGGGATACCGTCGAGCAGGATCAGCGGCTCGGAAGCGTACAGTCCGCGGCCCACCTGGTCGATCATCAGCAACTGCTGCTTACCGTTGCGCAACCTGACCGCAACCTCCGTTACATATTCACGCAGCACTTCTTCTACGGTGGTAAAGCGTACGTATTTATCGAGCATATAGCTGTTCGCAGCCGTACCGTAGAACGATAAACTGTCGAGCACCGGCAGTTCGAACTGGTTGATGCTGTCGGCCGTGTACTGGTTGCGAACCTGCAGGGCAAAACTCGAGGCGCTGAGATCGGTTTCCAGCGAAACGGGCAGGGCCGTGGTGGCGGGTTGGGTGCTGACGGCGGGTGCCGGGGCGAAACTGTATTCGGGCTCGAATTTGTAACCCGATTTTACGATTTTGTCCACCTGGAACACCAGCGTGCCATTGCCGTAAAAATTATGAATATCGAAGCGGCATAACCCGTTGCTGTCGCTGGTGTTCAGGTAAAACTGCGGTTTGCCGCCGGTAACGGCCAGTTGCACCGGTGTTGCGGCTACCGGCCGGCCGGTGGCTTCGTCGCTGAGTTTCACCACCAGTTGCTGTCCGTCGTATTCAGGGGCATATGCCGGTGCTTTGGGCGTTCCGAATGCAAAGGGCCTGCCTTCTGCCAGCAGCAGCAGGGGATCGATTGCCTGTACATCGTCTATGGCAGGCAGCCGGTTAAGCAGGTCGGCGCCCAGGCCCAGGTCTGACCCCAGCCACCACCAGGTGCGCATGGCCGTGGAAGACGTTTTGTCGAGCGCTGTTTCCTTTGTTACGGAAATGGTATAATAGCCGCTTGCGGCAGGCAGCCCTGTGGCCTGCAGGTCAACCGCCTGCCTTTGGCGATACGCGGTTGCCAGTCCGCCAATACCGGTAGCGAGCGGCACGGGTGGCTGGTACAACAGGCGGCTGGCCAGCACCTGGCCCCCGGCGTCGACCAGGCTCAATTGGTTAACACCTTCCCCGAGCATGGTAGCCGGCAGCGATAAGCTGGCGGTAGTGCCGGTAACCGCCTGCAGCAGGCGGATCGCCTGCCGGTTTTGCAGGAAAAGATAGAGCGATTTCCCCGCAGCATCGCCCTGTACCTGTACCTGCCAGGCGCCCGCGGCAAGCGCTTCTGCGGTAATGCTGTTGCCTCCGGTCTGTACCGCCGGCAGGGTTGCTGTTACGGCGCCGGCCGGCGTGGTAAATACTATTTTATATTGGTGGTCTGTTGCGGGGGTGAA
>JBDHYM010000055.1:0-15789 GCA_039811405.1 Flavihumibacter sp.
TCGCCATACGCGTATTTGGCAATTTTCGGAAGATGGCTGTCCTGTTTTACCGGCGGAAAATAATTGTACAGCAGCACGATCACCGATTGGGCGCCGGGTACCAGCTTGCCGGGGTCTACCCGCAGGTCGAAATGGTTTTCCATATAGGTCATCGACCCGTGAAGCCCCTGGTGTAACCAGGCTTCCAGCATTCGCTCGTCTTCTTCCAGCCGGCGTGAGCGGGCGATGCCGCAATGCATAAAGCCCAGCGCATAAGCCATTTCCTTAATATCGGTACTGTTGATAGGCAAGACTGCAAAATACTTGCAATAACCGTTTTTTCGCTGTATTTTTCTGCGCCAAACCTTTGTAAATGAAACCCGCTAAACCTCTGTCCCCGCCGTATTACCGGCGCACATCCTGCTTTTTCCTGTTTTCCCGGTATTTGTTCCCGCTGCACAATAAGACCACCCGTTTTTCCCGTTACTAAAAAAACCTCACCTATGCGTAGTTGCATCGGGGTGCTGATACCCCTGCTTGGTTGTGTCCTTCACCTTTCCGCCCAGGATAAAACACCCATTAAATTCGGTAAAATATCTCCCGCCGACTTCTCTGTTTCCGTACCTGCCTTCGATTCGGGGGCGCATGCCGTTATCCTGGCCGATGTAGGCTCGTCGAGAATTGTGCCCAATAACAAGGGCAGCTTCGGCTACGACTTTGAGCGGAAAATGCGTGTATATATCGTCGACGTCAATGGCGTCGATGCCGGTAAGTTTGATATTCCGCTTTTCTCCTCTCTTACCAGCAGTGGCGAAGAAGAGCTCACTTCCCTGAAAGGCTATTCTTACAACCTGGAAGGCGGTAAGGTAATCGAAACAAAGCTGGAGTCGAAAGATGTGTTTACAGAAAAGCTGGCAAAAACCAGGAGCGATAAGAAATTCACACTCCCCCAGTTGAAAGCAGGAACCATCTTCGAACTGTCATATAAAATCAGCTCCGACTTTCTGTTTGAATTCAGGCCCTGGGAGTTCCAGGGCGATTATCCCTGTTTGTGGAGCGAATACAATGCAGAGATCCCGGAGTTTTACGACTATGTATTCCTGAAACAGGGATATATGTCTATGCATATTGAAAAAACCGACCGGGTAGGTCGCAGTTATACCGTGAGGAACAGCGCTGGTACGGGGCAAGGCAGTACTTTCACCCTGTCGGGCAATGCCATTCAAAAACGATGGGTGCAGAAAGACATTCCATCGATCAAAGAAGAGAGCTTTACCACAACCATCAACAACCACCGTTCCAGGATCGAGTTCCAACTGGCATCAGTGCGGTATCCTGACCAGGCGCCCGTTTTGGTGATGGAAGACTGGGCAAAAGTGACCAAAGACCTGATGGAACATGAGCAGTTCGGCGCACAGGTCACCAGAAATAACGGCTGGCTCGACGACGTTATCAAACCGGTGCTGGGCAATACGACCGATCCCGTTGCCAAAACCCGGCTTCTGTACAATTACGTGCGCGACAACTATAAACGTACCGGCGGGGGCATGTACACCACCTCAAACCTGAAGAATACGGTAAAAACAAAATCAGGAAACGTAGGCGAGCTGAACCTGCTGCTGCTGGCCATGCTGCGGCATGAAAAAATAGAATCCTATCCCATTATACTCAGCACCCGTTCACACGGCTTCACCAACGAGTTGTACCCGTTGCTGGACAGGTTCAATTACGTAGTGTGCGCGGCGCTGATCGGTGATAACGACTATTTGATGGATGCCAGCACCGCGGAAGGAGGGTTCAACCGGTTGCCGCTGTGGTGTTATAACGGTCATGCACGGGTGCTGACCAGCCAGCCGATACCGATTCGCCTCGATGCAGATTCATTGCTCGAGAGAAAAGTGACGATGGTGACGGTGCAGGGCGACGGAAAGAAATTTGATGCAACAGTGCAAAAAAACCTTGGCTATTATGAGTCGGCCGCACGGCGGGCCGAGATCAGGGAAGCCGGCGACAAAGGCATGCTGGAGCAGGTCAAAAAATCGTATGGCAGCGAGATGCAGGTAGATCATTTGAAGATCGATTCACTGCAATTGTACGAGCAGCCGATAAAGCTTACCTATGACCTGCATTTCAGCAACGACAATGAAGGGCTGCTGTACATTTCACCGATGCTGGCCGACGGCAGCAAAGACAATCCCTTTAAATCGGCCATTCGGCGTTACCCCGTGGAAATGCCTTACCGGCTGGACGAGATGTATCTCTTTTCCATGAATATACCTGAGGGGTATGTGGTAGACGATATGCCGAAGTCGACCCGCGTTATGCTCAACGACAACGACGGTATGTTTGAATACCTGATCAGCGTCAGCGACGACCTGTTGCAGATGCGTTGCCGGGTAAAGCTCGATAAAGCCAATTTCCAACCGGATGAATACGATTATCTGCGCGACTTCTACGCACATGTAGTGAAGAAACAACAGGAGCAGATCGTACTTAAAAAGAAATGACATGCGTTGTTTTCTGCTGATATGCTGTTTTGCCTGCCTTCAATTTAAGTCACAGGCAGGCGGAGGCCCTGATTACAGGGTATCTGCCATTCCGGCCGAATTACTGAAGAACGCGCATGCGGTGGTGAGGGAGCAGGAAGTAACCGTTGATATACGGTCGGCAGGCAAATACCTGGTAAAGGAGAAAATGGCGATTACTATCCTGGATGAGGCTGCCGACGACCAAGCCTCCTGGAGCGATTACTATTCCAAGCTGCGCAGCATCGAATATGTAGAAGGAACGTTGTACGATGCCCTGGGAAACAAGATAAGGAGCCTGAAAAAAAGTGAGATAAAAGACTTTCCGTTGTACGATGGTATTTCCCTGGCAAACGACGACCGGGTCAGGAGTCATTCCTTTTACCACAAGACTTATCCCTATACGGTTGTATATGAATCGGAAATCAGCTCCAGCCTGACCATGTTCCTGCCCATGTGGATGCCTGTAAACAGCAAGGGGCTCAGCGTGGAAAAAAGCCGCTTCATTATCAGCTTCGATAAGGACATGACTGTTCACCGAAAGGTATTTAACTATTCGCGTGAGCCGTTGGCAAGCAGCGATGGTAAGCGGAACAACTGGACCTGGGAGTTACTCGGGCATCCCGCTTATCTGAGCGAATATGCCGCCCCCTCCATTTATGACCTTGCGCCGTTTGCACAGTTTACCATGGGCTCTTTTAAGATGGAAGATTTCCCCGGCTCTTTAAATAGCTGGCAGGAATACGGTGCATTTATTGCGCACATGCGTGAAGGGTTGGATGTATTGCCGCCCGATGTAAAAAACAGGGTAAAAGAGCTGACACAATCGGCCGGTACCACTGAGCAGAAAGTGCAAATACTGTACGACTACCTGCAAAAACACTCGCATTATATTTCAGTACAGATTGGAATTGGCGGCTGGCGGCCTTTTCCGGCCTCTTACGTCGCTTCAAAAGGATATGGCGATTGCAAGGCGCTTTCCAATTTCATGGTGGCGATGTTAAAGGAGGCGGGCATAAAAAGCTATTATACGCTGGTAAACGCAGGTAAGGGCAAGAAAGACATCAATCCCGATTTTCCCTCACCCTATTTCAACCATGTTATTTGTGCTGTGCCGGTGGGAAAAGACACCATCTGGCTGGAATGCACCAGCCAAACCAATTCATTGGGATACGCCGGCTCGTTTACCGGCAACCGCCACGCATTGCTGATTACCGAAGAAGGAGGAAAGATAGCAGCCACGCCCCGTTACGGCAAAAAGGAGAACGTACAGATCAGCCGTTTGCAGGGAAAGCTGCTTGATGACGGTACCCTGCAAATGCAGGCCGACAACCACTACTATGGTGAATCGGGCGAAACGCAGCAGTATATCGTGAACGCCTATTCAAAAGAAGAACAGCTCAAATACATAAAGAAAGCGCTTCCTATTCCCAGTTATGATGTCAGCAGCTTTACCCTGACCGAAGAACGAAGCAGGCTGCCCGTGGTGAACGAGAAATATACGGTCACTGCTTCCCACTACGGGCAGATAACCGGCAAACGCATTTTTTTGCTTCCCAACATAACGAATCGATGGGACAGGAAGCTACCCACTGACACCGCCCGGCAATACTGGATCAACCTGACCGACGATCTTACTGAAATCGACAGTGTAAACATAACCGTTCCTGCCGGCTACACGCTCGAAGCCGCCATTAAGCCCATGCAGTTGACCACCGTATTCGGTACCTATGAGGTGAACGCCACCCTTGCAGGCAATGAGGTTCATTATTATCGTAAGCTTCAACTGAACCGCGGGCGCTTTGAAGCTACCCAATACAACGAGCTGGCCAAGTTTTACGACCAGTTATATAAATCGGATCACAGCAAAATGGTGCTGGTAAAAAAGGAATAAGTTATTGCGGCAGGTTCGCTTCGATCAGCTCGCGGATGGCCTCAAAGACCATTCTCTTTTGTTCGGGCGATTCACTTTTTGTAAACACAATGGCCGCATAGTTCTTCGATCGGCTGATCCATGGCCAGGTTGCGCTCACACCGGGACAATTGATAAGCAGACCGTTGCCCTGCCCGTCTTTCTCCTGCAGCCAGCATCCCAGCCCATAGGCATTTCCCTGTGATAACGGAGAGGCATACACGAGCTTTGCCGGCCCGGTTTGCACCTTCAGCAGCTCGTTTACTGATTTTTCACTCAACACCTGCTTGCCATTGAAGCTGCCTTTGTTGAGCAGCATGCTGAGAAATTTAATATAATCATCAGCGGTCGACCGCGCGCCGGCCGAAGGGCTTTCCGCCGTAAGGCCATCACTCATGAACGTGGTTCTTTTCAATGTCAGGGCTTTCGCGAGCCGGTCACGAAACAGCCTGTCGTAGTCTTTTTTACCGATCAGCTCCAGCACATAACCCGCGGTATTGGGGCCGAGGTTACCGTAATAAAAAAGCGTCCCCTGCTTGCCCTGCAGGCTCCTGTCTTTTGCGTATGCGTTGACTTCCGCTTCGAGGGTTTCAAACTTCTTCTTTTTAAGGATGCTCCGGAAGGTGGGTGGGTCTTGCTCAATACTGGTAGTATGATTCAGGCATTGCCGCAGCGTTACCCAACCCTTGCTGTAGCTTTGATAAGAAGGCAGGTAATTGCCCAGCTTGTCGTCGAGCGCTATTTTCCCTTCTTCCACAAAGGTCATGGCCAGGGCCGCCGTCAGCCATTGGCTGGCTGCGCCGATCTCTTCCTGGGAAGTTGCTTTCAGCTCGCCGAACTCCTTGCGGTACAGGTCTTTCCCGTCGCGCTGAACGATTACTACAAAATCATTGCCCAGGTCTTTCTTGTAAGATTCCAGTCCCTGCGTAATGGCCGGGATATCGACCATCGGGGCCTTGGTTTGCGCGGTGGAGGCCAGGCATCCGCCCAGGGAGGCCAGGGTTGCTATTGCTGCCAGAAAACGGGAGGGCATATCGCTTTTTTTTACAAGTTAACTTACACGAACTGAAATAATTACAGTCGTTTTCACAAAAAACTGAAAGGGCGTCAGATTATTGTGCAGATGCCTGACAATGTAGCCGGTTTCAGGGGTTGGTGCATAGTTTGTTAAATTAGTACAAGGAGAAACAAATAATATGAATCTGAATAATTTTACGGTTAAAGCTGCCGAGCTGGTCCAGCAGGCCCAGCAAATTGCTTTTGACCGGCAGAACGCCAATATAGAAACGGAGCACCTGTTGAAAGCGCTGCTCGACCAGAACGACTCGCCGGTAGAATACCTGCTGAAAAAAAATGCCGTGAATGTTCCGCAACTGGAAACCCAGTTGAATGCGCTGCTCGACAAATTGCCGAAAGCGCAGGGAGCGGAGCCGGCACAGTCGATCAGCCGCGACGCCAATAATGTAGTGCTTCGCGCCGGCTCGGTGCTGAAATCATTCGGGGATGAGTTTGTAACCCCCGAACACCTGTTGCTGGCCATAGAGCAGGGCAACGATTCTACCGCCAAGCTGCTGAAAGACGCCGGGCTTACCGAGAAAGGACTTATCGCCGCCATTAAAGAATTGCGGAAGGGAGGGAGCATTACATCCCAAACCCAGGAGACCCAATTCAATACCCTGAACAAATATGCCAAGAACCTGAATGAGCTTGCCCGCAACGGAAAGCTAGATCCGGTGATCGGCCGCGACGAAGAGATCAGGAGAACCCTCCATATTCTCAGCCGCCGCAGCAAGAACAACCCGATCCTGGTGGGCGAGCCCGGTGTCGGTAAAACGGCCATTGCCGAAGGACTGGCCATGCGCATCGTGAACGGCGATGTACCCGAGAACCTGAAATCGAAAGTGATCTATGCCCTCGATATGGGGCAGCTGATCGCCGGCGCCAAATACAAAGGTGAATTCGAAGAGCGGTTGAAAGGAGTGGTGAACGAAGTGGCCAAGAGCGACGGAGAGATCATTCTTTTTATTGATGAGATCCACACCCTGGTGGGAGCGGGCGGCGGTGAAGGCGCCATGGATGCCGCCAATATCCTGAAACCTGCGCTGGCGCGGGGTGAGCTTCGTGCCATTGGCGCCACCACGCTGAACGAATACCAGAAATATTTCGAGAAAGACAAGGCACTGGAACGTCGCTTCCAGAAGGTGATGATCGATGAGCCGAGTGTGGAAGACGCCATTTCCATTTTGCGCGGTATCAAAGACCGGTATGAAACGCACCACCATGTGCGCATCAAAGACGACGCCATCATCGCTGCCGTAGAACTGTCGAACCGCTATATCACCGACCGCTACCTGCCCGACAAAGCCATCGACCTGATCGATGAAAGCGCCGCCAAGCTGCGCCTGGAAATGAATTCAAGTCCCGAGGAACTCGACCGGCTCGATCGCCAGATCCGGCAATTGGAAATCGAAAGAGAAGCGATCAAACGGGAAAACGACGAAGCGAAGCTGCACGACCTGAACGTGGAGATCAGCAACCTCAGCGTGGAGCGCGATACCCTGAAAGCCAAATGGCAACAGGAAAAAGAGATGGTAGAGAAAATACAATCTGCCAAAGCAGCCATCGAAAACCTGAAGTTGGAAGCCGAAAAAGCCGAACGCAACGGGGAGTATGGTAAAGTGGCAGAGATCAGGTATGGAAAGGTCAAAGAAGAAGAAAAGAATATTGCCGGTTATACGGCCGAGCTGAACGCCTTCAGTGCCAACAGCAATCGCCTGATGAAAGAAGAGGTAGATGCGGAAGACATCGCCGAATCGGTAGCGAAAGCAACCGGTATCCCGGTTACCCGCATGATGCAAAGCGAGAAAGAAAAGCTGCTGCACCTGGAAGAATACCTTCATGAGCGGGTGGTAGGCCAGGAAGAAGCCATCACGGCCGTGGCCGACGCCATCCGGCGCAGCCGCGCGGGACTGAGCGATCCGCGCAAACCGATCGGATCGTTTATATTCCTCGGCACCACCGGCGTGGGTAAAACAGAGCTGGCGAAGGCGCTGGCTGAATACCTGTTCGACGATGAACACCTGATGACGAGGATCGACATGAGTGAGTACCAGGAGAAACACACGGTATCGCGACTGGTAGGCGCTCCTCCCGGTTATGTGGGATACGACGAAGGCGGGCAGCTAACGGAAGCGGTTAGACGAAAACCCTACAGCGTGGTGCTGCTCGATGAAATTGAAAAAGCGCACCCCGACGTTTGGAACGTGATGCTGCAGGTGCTTGACGATGGCCGGCTGACAGATAACAAAGGCCGCGTGGTCGATTTCAAGAACACGATCATCATCATGACCAGCAATATCGGCAGCCATATCATACAAGCCAACTTCGAAGATGTGAACGAAGGTAACCTGGAAGAAGTGGTTGATAAAACCAGGCGCGAGGTAATGGACCTGCTGCGGCAAACGATCAGGCCCGAGTTTCTGAACCGGGTGGATGAGATCATCATGTTCCATCCCCTGCTGCGCAACGATATCCGCCAGATCATCAAAATCCAGCTGAAGCAGTTGCAGCAGCTCGTGGCCCGCAACGGCATCAAACTCGAGTTCAGCGATTATGCCATTGATTACCTGGCTGAGAACGGTTTCGACCCGGTATTCGGCGCCCGCCCGTTAAAGCGGCTCATCCAGAAGGAGATTGTCAACCAGCTCAGCAAACGCCTGCTGATGGGCGATATCGACAAAGACAAAACCGTGCTGGTGGATGTGTTCGACGGCGTGGTTGTATTCAGGAATGAATAGTTACATTTACGGATGTGCTACTACAACCGGCTGGTAGTGCCCGACGCATATAATCTTACCATAGGCTGCCTTCCCGTTGCATCGGAAGGCGGCCTATTATCGTATATGCCGGTGCAAAGCGGTTTTGACTATGGCCCCTGGCCGATCGTGGTATGGTCGTCGAAAAAGAACGGCCCTTTGCAATGGAACGGGCATTGGGAATTTCTGCCGCCCTGGCTGAAAACCATGAACGAGGTAAAGGCCAGCCGTGAAAAATACAATACCCTGAATGCTGTCGGCGAACATATATTCAGCTCTCGTCTCTTCGGCGAAGCCGCGTCAAAAAGAAGATGCCTGGTATTGTCGTCGGGGTTTTACGAATGGCGGCACTACAAACCGGCAGGCGTCAAAAAAGAGCAATCCTATCCCTATTTCATTCACCTGAAGAACCGCCCTGTCTTTTATATGGCAGGAGTGTGGCAGCCGTTTACCGACCACGATACCGGCGAGCTGCTGATCAGCTTTGCCATCGTTACCCAGGCCGCCAATGCGCTGGTGAGTCAGGTGCATAATAAAAAGAAACGCATGCCGGTTATTTTATCAGACGATGATGCCCTGGCCTGGCTGCATCCTGAAACCCGCCGCGAACAACTGGAAAAAATCCTGTCGCAAGGCTGTGCGCCCGACGAGATGGAGGCTTATACCGTGGCGAAAGATTTCAGGCAGCAGATCGATCCCGTGGCGCCCTTTACATACGATGGTTTAACCCCCTTGTCATGATCCGCTTTAAAGCCAAAATAGAACGTTTTGCCAGCCAGGGTGAAAAAACAGGCTGGACCTATATTCGCATTCCCGCGACCGTGGCGCAGAAAATAAAAAAAGACCAAAAGACCTCTTTCCGGGTAAGGGGAAAAATTGGAGAACTGGAAATCAATGCCATTGCCTTGCTGCCTATGGGCGATGGCGATTTTATTATTGCTTTAAATGCCGGTTTACGAAGAAAGCTCCGGCAGCCGCTGGGGGCGGTCATAAGCCTGGCGCTGGAGGAAGACAAGGCCGGCTACCAGATGAACCCTGAGCTGATGGAATGCCTGGCCGATACGCCCAGGGCACGCAGCTTCCTGGAAACCCTGGCGGGGTCGCACCAGCGGTATTTCAGCAAATGGGTGGACGACGCCAAAACAGAGGCTACCAAAACAAAGAGAATAGCATTGATTATTAACGCATTAGAAAAAGGCTGGAGCTATCCCGAAATGATCCGGGCACAGACGGCCTTAAACCGGAAGAATGGCTGAACATTCCATCCCGGTTTTTGTTATCCCTGTATGAACGCCAATAAAATAGAGATCATCGAACCGCGTACCGTATGGATCGGCGGCGAGGCTGCTCCGGTAAGCCTCGTCATGTACGGTGATTACGAAAGCGAAGCCTGCGCCAAGGCCCAGGCGGTGATCGATGCCATATTAACTAGTTTCGAAGGAAAGGTCAAATTCCAGTTCCGCCATTTCCCCCTTACCCGGATTCACCAACACTCGCACAAGGCCGCCGAAGCTGCCGTTGCTGCTGTGCAGGAAGGGAAGTTCTGGGAAATGCATCGCCTTCTTTTTGAAAACCGCCGCCGGCTGGGCTCGATCAGCCTGAAATCATATGCCACCGAGGCAGGCGTGAAGGACAAGAATTTCATCCCCAAGCTGGTGGATTCGGTATATGGATGGACGGTTCGCGCCGACTTGCTGGAAGGTGTGGAAAAAGGCGTGCGCGATGTACCGGCCCTGTTTATCAATGACCAGTTGTATGCCGGGGCGATTACCAAGCCTTCGCTTTCAAAGGCCATCGAAGAGCACATGCCGACACCCAAAAAGAGACGGGCATAAACTTCTTTTAACTCTGCTGCCGCCTTTGTAAATTTGCGGTTCACTTAACCGCTATGCTGCTTTTTAAAGAGTTCACCTTCGATTCTGCTCATTTTCTGCCCAATGTGCCGGTGGGACATAAGTGCAAGGAAATGCACGGGCATACCTATCGGCTCCGGGTTTGGCTGGAAGGTCCGTTACATCCCCAATTGGGTTGGGTAATGGATTTTGCCGAGCTGAAAGCAGTGGTTCGGCCCGTGGTGGACCGGCTTGACCACAAGTGCCTGAACAACCTTCCTGACCTGGAAAACCCTACCTGTGAACGGATAGCAGTATATATATGGGATAACATTAAACCCGCTTTGCCACTGCTGGTAAAAGTGGAACTGCACGAAACCCCCACCAGCGGGGTGATTTACGCTGGTTAAATTTTACATTCCGTTAAGGTTGAATATGCTTATCTTGGATAATATAAACTATTGTATATGAGCACAGACAATACCAAGGAAATGGCCGACAATGCCGCCGATAAAATTGAAGAAACCTGGGATAAACTGGAAGACAAGGCGGAAGCGCTTTGGAAATCCTTTCAGGCAAAAACGGGCTTCAGCGACGATAAGATCGAAGACCTGAAAAAGAAAGCTGCGGGTAAATTCGATGACCTGAAAGAAGAGATGGACACCTGGGACGACGAAGCGAAAGAAAAATGGAATGAATTGAAGGGCAAGGCAGGTGGCTGGTGGTCCAAGCTGAAGGATAAATTCGACGGCGACGATGATGCAGCAAAAGAATCGGCGGTCTGATATTTTGTAAAAAACCTTGCCGGTATTTTCAGATAAGTTTTTTGTATTTTCTTTGGTGTTGTTCTTTTGAAATATTTTTGTGCTTACCGCGTTATATAAGTGAGTACTAATTGAAATATGTTTATGAAATCCAATATTCTCGGCGCCATGCTGGCCATACCCGGTTTGTTCGCACTCGCCGCCTGTGGCAATGCTTTTTCCGAACAGTCCAAAGCAGCCGAAACGGCTGATACACTTGTCCAGACTACTCTCCGGGATACTACTGCGCTCGTGACGGAAACATCACCTGCCGCTATTGTCGTTGATTCCGCCAGCTTTTTCGAAAAGTCGAAGTATGTAGCCAATGGTGACAGCAGCGGCCGCTGGCCGGTTGCTTCCAAGCTGCCCGTGGCCGGGGCCATTCTTCCTTATAAAAGGGTAATAGCCTACTATGGTAACCTGTACAGTACCCGGATGGGTATTCTCGGCGAAATTCCACCTCCTCAAATGCGTGCCAAGCTGCAGGAAGAAGTAAAGAAATGGGAAGCGGCCGACCCGAATACACCCGTTCAGCCTGCTCTGCATTACATAGCGGTGACCGCCCAGGGTAGCCCCGGGAAAGGCGGTATGTACCGGCTCCGGATGCCCTTTAACCAGATCGACTCGGTGCTGAATATGGCCAAGCCGATCAATGCCATTGTATTTCTCGACATCCAGGTAGGGCTTAGCAGCTTGCAGGATGAAATACCGCTGCTGGAAAAATACCTGTCGATGCCGAATGTACACCTCGGTATCGATCCGGAATTTTCCATGAAAACCGGCGCAAAGCCCGGTACGCGCATTGGCAATTTTGACGCGGCGGATATCAATTATGCGGGCGACTACCTGGCCGGCCTGGTAAAGAAGCACAACCTGCCGGCCAAGATGCTGATTATTCACCGGTTTACCAAGGCCATGGTCACCAATGCATCGGCCATCAAGCTGCGCCCTGAAGTGCAGATGGTGGTACATATGGATGGATGGGGCGCACCGGCACGTAAGATCAATACCTATCGCCAGTTCATCGCCAAAGAACCGGTTGAGTTTACCGGTTTCAAGCTCTTTTATAAAAACGACCTTAAGGAAACGCCCGGCCGTATGATGACGCCCGAAGAGCTGATGAAGCTGAAGCCGATGCCGGTGTATATTCAATACCAGTAATGACTGCCGGGCAGGAAAAATACATGCAGTTAGCCGTTGCCACCGCCCGGCGGGGCATGGATGAAGGCAAAGGCGGGCCGTTCGGTTGCGTGATTGTGAAAGACGGACAGGTGATTGCTGCCGCTCACAACGAAGTGATCGCTGCCAATGACCCTACTGCGCATGCCGAGGTAGTGGCTATCAGGGCTGCCTGCGCCCTGCTGAACGATTTTCAACTGACCGGATGCGAGCTGTACACCAGTTGCGAACCCTGCCCGATGTGCCTTGGTGCTATTTATTGGGCGCGGCCGTCGGTCGTTTATTATGCTGCCGGTAAGGAGCATGCGGCCGCGGCAGGTTTCGACGATTCTTTTATTTACGACGAGATCGGTAAAGCACCCCTGAACAGGAAGATCCGGTTTGAGCAGTTACCCTTTGACGACGCTACGGCATTATTCTCGGTCTGGTTGCAAAAAGAGAACCGGCGCGACTACTGACGCACGGCCAATCGCACCACATAGTATGCTATGACGATCAGCACCAGCAGCACAACTACTGCCAGGTAAAGCAGGGGATTGTCTTTCCAGCGCCGTTTTTCGCGACGTGCTTTTTTGGTTTGAAGATATTGGCGCAGCTCCTTGTTGAGCTGACCCACCACTGCATTCAATTCTTCTTTGCTGCCGTAGTGTTGCAAGCCTTCGATGGCATCGGCGGCAAAGGGATTATCGGTCAGCCATTCTTCCACCAGGTGCTGCTCCTCGCGTTTCAGTTTCCCATCGAGGTAATCGATCAGCAACTGGTTGTCGATGTCTTTGTTGTGATCGGATAATATATTGAGCAGATTGCGGTTCATGTTTGTTGCCCGTTTTGTTGCAGCTTGCGCTGGATCATTAGCCGGAGGTTTCGTTTCCCGTTCTGGATAAAGCTCTTTACCTGCCCCAGGCTATACCCCGTTTGCATGGCTACTTCCTGGTAGGTCTTTTTCTCCAGGTAAAATAAAGTTACACATTGCCGTTGTTCTTCGCCCAGGTGGGCCAGTTCTTCGTGCATGAAAGTCAGCATCTTTTCTTTTTCACGCACTTCCATCAACCTGTTTTCCCGGTCTTCTTCCACCGGCAGACGGTCGCTGACGGGTACCGGGAAGCGGTTTTTGTCGCGGAACTGCATCAGGCAATGGTTCCGGGCGATCATGTACAACCAGCTTTTTACATATTCCACCCGGTATTTCTCCATTTCGGTGATGGCTTTCAGGAATATCTGCTGAACGGCATCGCGGGCGGCATCCTCCTGCCGGAGGTATTTCATGCAAACGCCCAGCAGCAGCAGGGTATATCGCTCCAGCAAAGCGCCCAGCCATTCCTTGTCGCCGTCGGCGTAAAAACGTTCCAGCAGCTCCTGTTCCGAATAGTTTGCGTATTTACCTGAATTCACGCAGGGAAGGTATTTATTTCAAGATGCAGGAGGCGGGTATTTTCCATAATTTGCCGGATATATATGATGCATCGAATATTGCTGCCCGTGGTGGGCGTTTGCCAGGTGCGTACGGCGCCTGATCATCGCGCCGAATTGTCCAGCCAGTTCTTCCTGGGCGAGCTGCTGGAACTGCTCGACGAGTCAATAGATGGATGGGTAAGCGTGCGTTCGCAAACGGATGACTATGAAGGATGGTGCCAGGCCATACAGGTAGCACCCCTGGAAGGAAAACCGCCCGCGGTGCTCGGTTTTTTTGACCAGCCGGCCGGCGCTGCTACTGTGAACGGCCTGCCGCTGCCGGTTTTCAAGGGATCACCGGTGTATGCCGCGCCTGTGCAGGCGGGGCGATTTCATATTTCATGTACAGCACTTTCATACACTGCCGGCACGCCACCGCCTGACCGCCGGCAGGCCCTGCTTACCCGGCATGCCATGGAATACCTGAACACTCCCTACCTGTGGGGCGGGCGTACGTTCAGTGGCATCGATTGCAGCGGCTTTGCGCAAATGGTGTACCGGCAGGTAGGCTTCGGCCTGCGCCGCGATGCCTGGATGCAGGCCGAAGGCGGCACAACCGTTTCTTCCCTGCACGATGCGCAGTGCGGCGATCTCGCCTTTTTCGATGAACCCGATGGCCGTATTACGCACGTAGGCATTTTACTGAACAACCGCGAAATCATTCACGCATCGGGAAAAGTGAGGATCGATGATATAGACAATGAAGGGATATTCAGCCGCGACCAGCAGAAGCGAACGCACCACCTGCAGACGGTAAAACGCTATTTTCAGTAGGGGAGGCCGCGCTCAATATTATTCGCCCGCCTTATTCCCGAAATTGTCTTCGTATGATTTAATACCGGCCTCGATGATCTGCAATGCAGTGGCCTTGTCCTGGAACTCATTCACCACCACCGATTTGTTCTCCAGGCGTTTGTATTCTTCAAAGAAATGACGCAACTCGTCGAAGAAGTGGCGGGGCAGTTGTTCGATGTTGTTATAATAGTTTACGCTGGGGTCGTTGGCGGCAACGGCAATGATCTTATCGTCTGCATCACCGCTGTCGATCATCCGCATTACCCCAATCACCTTGGCATCCATCAGGCACAGGGCCTGCACAGGCATGGAGGTAATCACCAGGATATCGAGCGGGTCTTTATCGTCGCCATAAGTGCGGGGGATGAACCCATAATTACAGGGATAATAGAAAGAAGAATAGATCACCCGGTCGAGCTTCAGGAGGCCGCTTTCCTTGTCGATCTCGTATTTGGCCCGGGAGCCTTGCGGAATTTCAATCACTGCGGTAACGGTTCTGGGCGCCTGGTCGCCGGTAGCGACGCCATGCCAGGGATGGGAAACAGTTTGCATTGGTCCAACTAGTTTTAATGTAATTCAGTAAGGTCAACCAGCCACTCACCGTTAATCCGTACAACCTTGAGCGTGGTAGGCTCTTTCTTGTATGAATTGGAGTAGGTGTAGCTCACCACAGAATCGTTGATGTTTTTTATTTCTATAGGCAGGATATTCGATTGCCGGTAGTTCATCTTTTCTTCGGCGCCCATTTTCTGAAAGCCGGCTTTCCAGCGGTTGTACACGAGCAGGCTAACCGTGTCTTTGTGCAGGTAAAATTCTGCTTTGGGAAAATTGCCGTCCAGCGAAGCCCGGATGAATTCGCGGCCTGCATCCTGCGCATCTTCTGCTTTCGTGAACGAAACTTCATCGCTGCAACCCACCAGGATTACCAAAAACAGGACGAAAGACAATAACTTCATAAGGCAAAAATAAAGAAAGGTTTGAAGTTTGAGGTTTGAAGTTTGAAGAGGCGTTCCTCAAACTTCAAACCTCAAACTTCAAACCTTGTCAGGTTCCCATTTGCTGCTCCCGCTCTTTTTCCCGGTCATAGGCCTTGATGATGGCTTTTACCAGGCGGTGGCGAACCACGTCTTCCTCATCGAGCACGATATGGGCAATGCCGTCGACGTTCTTCAGAATGCGTACGGCTTTTTCGAGCCCGCTCTTCTGGTTTTTCGGCAGATCCACCTGCGTCATGTCACCCGTAATAATGGCTTTGGCATTGGCGCCGATACGGGTAAGGAACATTTTCAACTGCAGGTCGGTGGCATTCTGGGCCTCATCAAGAATGATAAAGGCATTGTCGAGCGTTCGCCCGCGCATATACGCAAGCGGCGCAATCTCAATGGTACGGTTGCTCATGTAGTAACCGAGCTTGTCGGCCGGAATCATGTCATCCAGCGCATCGTATAATGGGCGTAAGTAAGGGTCTATCTTTTCTTTCAGGTCGCCGGGAAGAAA